>JANOCN010000858.1:0-6571 GCA_031412185.1 Betaproteobacteria bacterium
GCGCAAGCCCGCGGCGCGAAGGGAGACGGGCAGGATGTTGTCGAGCAACGCATCGACCCGCGCTCGCTTTTGTGGGCTGGCTGCGGCCAGCAACTCGGGCGGCGTCGCCAGCACGACCTTGATCACCTGCGTGCGCGCGACATGAAGCGCAGCCCAGAACAGGAAGTCCGATCCGATCAGCCGCACCATCGTGTTCTCGACCCATGCCGGCATCGGCGGTGCCGAATTGGCCTGCGTGGTTGGCTTGTAGGCCAGTGGCACCAGCAGCACCAATGCGCTGACCCGCTCTGGGTGCCGGATGGCCATCTGCAGCGCTGAGGGTGCTCCGGCCGAGCCACCCAGGACTGCCGCCTGGCGAATGCCCAGCGCATCGAGCAGACACACATGTGCGTCCGCCTGGGCATCCGCCGACGCATCGGCGGGCATCGGCGTACGCAGGTAGCCAAAACGCGACATGGCGATCACGCGGATGCCTTGCTTTGCCAGGGCACCCGCGAACGCCATGCCTTGATCGTGCCCGCCGCCGCTGCCATGTACGGCCAGTAGCGGCACACCGGTGCCGGCCTCCTGATACTCGATCAGGCCGCAGCGCGTTTGCAGCAAGACACTGCCCTGCGCAGCGCGGCCACGGGCCCGCTGCATGTCGCCGTCGAACTGCCAACCGATCAGAATCGCCGCGCTGAACAGTGCCAGCGCCAACAGGGTCAGAAAGCCTCTTCGCATGGCGCTGCTCACTGGCCTTCGCGCTGCGCGCTTCAGGATGCGTGCTTGTGGGAGTGGCACCGGTGCGCTCATGGCGACTCGATGCGATCACCCCGCACCGGATAACGACCCCCGAACAGGACCGGCAGCGGGTCGCCGCCCATCGGCGCACCGGCCGGTCCCGGGCGCTGCGCGTGCACATGCAGATGCGGCTCGCCGGTGTTGCCCGAGTTTCCCACCGACCCGAGCCAGTCACCGACCGCAACACTAGCACCCGCAAGCACCTGCACACTGCCCGGCCGCAGGTGACCGAGCAGCACATCGGCATTTGTGTTCGGCGCAACACATCGCAGCATCACATGGTTGCCCGCCAGGTGGTCGCGGTCCACCTCGGGCACCTGCATGTCGGGCAGACCATCCACTGCCATGAGCACGTGGCCAGCGCAGGGCGCCAGCACCCGGGCGCCGTAGATGCCATAAGCCTTCGGGTCGGCAGGCAGCACACCGCGCGCACGCAGCCCAAACGCATCGAGCTTGACGATGTCAACGCCATATGACTGCCCGCGCCACTCGCGGAACCGGGGGATGCTGGCATCCAGGGTCATCAGGTGCGCGTTGGTGCGGATGCCAGTGCCGCCATTGACGACGAGGTAGGTGCCTGACTCCAGAGGGAACGCCAACGGCACTGCGCGTTCTGGAGGCGCGGTCCGGCTTCGCAGTGCGACGGCGACGAAGTAGGTCGATGCCACGCCCAATACGACAAACAGCACCACGGCAGTCCGCGCGCCCCAAGTCATCGGCAGTGCGGATGCGAAGGGCCGACGCCGCCACACCTCTGCGCCAGCCGCTACAGCGAGTGCTGCACCGAAACCATGCGGTGCCCACCAAGGCGGCAGCAACCAGATGCCGAGCAATGCCATGGCATACAGTGCCGCCATGGACGCAACGACCTGAATCCAGAAGCCGATCCGCGTGCGCGGCGGCGCAAGCACCATCCAGCCCATCAGTGCCAGCGGCAGCGCCAATTGAATCAGGAAGATCGTGGTCATCGGGCATGTGCTTCGCAAGAGACGGCAACTCTTGGTTGCGTCAAAAGCAGCGCCAACATCACCAGCATCGCCACCAAGAAGGCGTAGGGCCGATGGCCTCGGCTGGTGGGCAATACGTCCCGCTCACCTACCGCGGCATCTTGCCATCGGCCAACGCCCACCAGACCGATCCACAACAGTAACGCCATTAGAGTTCCCAGGTTCAGGGCCGCGCTTTGTCAGACCAGTACGGCCTGCACCCGCCGGCGCAGAGACTGTGGCAAGGCCACCCCACGACCGAAGCGCACCACCAGGTCCGGGCGCTGACCCGCCAGCCCAACGCCAGCGGCGAACTGCGGACGAACCGACGCCACTTCGACTGGCTGGTTGAGGAACGCGTTGTGGATGCCGAGCGCCGTGGCTTGCAGCGCAAAGCGTTCGTAGCAACGGCCCACGTCCACCCAGTGCGCCTTGTCGGCAGTCTGGCCGACGAAAACGGCGATACCTGCCGAGCTGCGAATCTGGCGCGCGTATTTGTCGTTCTCGCCTTGGGGCGTGAAAAACAAGCCAAAGGCAAGATCGCCGATCCAGGCCGGGACGTTCGGGTTGCCGGAGGCCGCGCTGTACAGGCCGTCGCGCGTGCGCACCGCGTCGGCACCATTGAAGCGAATCCAGGCCTTGAGCTCCTTGACGAAGGCAGGGTCAGCCATCTGGGCGGAGTTGCCTTGCACGACATAGCCGAGCACTTGCTCCATCGCCGGGCGCTCAGTCAACAGCAGCAGGCGCACGGTGTCAGAACTGCCCGCACGCTGCAACAGCGCCAGTTCTTCGTTGGACAGCGACTTGCCATCATAGTCACCGCGCGTGCACTGCCGCCGGGAAATGGCGGTGAAAAGTGGCGTGGCCTGCGGCTGCGTGGGTTCAAGCAATACGCGCACCGCGTCGCCAACCGGGTCGAACTGCGCATGGCCCTTCAGCCCGTGGGCCAGCGCGGCCTGAATCAGGTTCTCGGTGGCGCAACCCAGTGAGACAAACAAGTGGTGATCATCCGGGTCCACGGCAGGGCATCGGCGCTCCAGGTCGGGCAGGATCTTGATGGCTTTACCTGCGCCTTCCAACGCGAACTTCCAGCATTGCGTGTTGTGGCTGGACGGTGCCAGCGTGGCATAACGAACCAGTTCCTGGCCGAGCGCCAAGCCGCTGAAACCACCCAAGGCGCCCTGCCGCCAGGTATGCCCGGCGACAACTTCGTAGCTATCCGCCGCAGGCTCCCGGGAACAGGCCGAGAGTGCCAGCGGGGTGGCAATCAGCCACTGGGCAGAACGGGCGAACTGTCGGCGTGTGATCATGATTTTGGGGGGCCAGGCCTCGTGCGTAGACCAGATGGTGGTGTTGCCATTCACTGATACTCAGTTGCTTCGCGGTCCGCACCTGGGCTCGGGGCTGGCTACGACATTACACACGTCGAAGGCTTCTACCCTGGTCGCGCCGCGTACCGTCTGATAGGGGCCGAAGCATTCGGCGCTATCGTCGAAGATTCGCCACCATGTCTTGCAGTCGGTAGCGTCTGTGACGACTTCGCTCGGCCGCTTTACGATGGGTTGGGACGCGACGCTCGCTGGACGCGCTGCGCTTGAAGTCGGTTCCCCTGGAGCGCCGGCCGCTTCCTTGCGCGCCCTGGCTCTCTCTTCGGCACCCCGTTGCTCTGCTGCCCGACGCTGCTCCGGTGGGAGCTCGTACTTCTGCGAATCGGTACAGATCGCGACCAGCCGGTACTTGTCTGGCACAACTTCGGCGACCTGGGTGCGCCCGTTTTCATCCACCCATCGACAGATGGAAGTTGCCCCGGCGGGCAGGGCGAGCAGCGCCAGCGCCAGCGCAGTGAGCCAGACCGGATATGGAATCTGCGCGAGCGTGTGGACAAAGAAGTTGTCCAGCACACCGGCTTTGCGGATCAACAGGCGCATCGGGCCTTTATGCATGCGCATCTTTCCGGGTGCCATCCTTGTGCAGAGCTCTGGGCGGCACCGCATGGGCTGGAGCGGAGCCAGATCGGTGGGGCCAAGGGCCCGACTGCGGCGTTGCCGGGAGCACCTGCACAATAGCGTGTCCGAGGTTGCGGTAAATCCTGCGTCGGCGCACAACCGGCCACCAGTCATAGAGAAAAATCTGCAGCGGCCGCCACATCGCCACCCAACCACCGATAAGCAGACTTTCCTTCAGCAACCGGAAGAATGTGTTGGTTGTGAAGGTCGCGAGCAGGTCCGCGCCCAGCAGGCACAACGCCAGGAATCCGATGCCAATCACCAGGCTGCTACGGCCCTCGATCAACAGCAGCCGCAGGTTGCGCAGTGCCAGCACCGACTTGTAGTCGAAGTAGTTTCGCATCGCCTCGCTGACCAGCGGTGTGGGATCGTCCGGCGGCATCTTCTCGATATGGACGATGATGCGAAAGTGGCTGGCCGGCGGAAATTCCAGCGCCCAGCTTTCCAGGAACTCCACGGCATCGCGGTCCAGGTCACGATGATGAAAAGGGGTCGGATCCATCGAGTTGAACAACTCTGAGAGCGCAGTGATGCGCAACTCGATCTGGTGGACCGGGGCGTGATGCGCCGTCATACGGTACCAGTGACCCAGGCGTAGGTCGCCCGACACTTTTTTGCGGAAATCTGCGCTTGCTGCATGTAAATCGCAGCGTAGAGCATCCCCGCAATCTTCTCTTGACTTAACGCAAGTCGCCTCAACTAAGCCAGAGCGTCGGCGCGATGAACAGGTGAAAGAGCATGCGTTCGGGAGCAGAGGTGGAATCAAACCGTCCAGTCAGCGCACCCGGAGCAGAACGGCAAACAACGACAACGGCAAGCTGCGAAGCGACGCGGCTTTTTCAACAAGTGCTCCGACCGTACCGGCAATAAAAAACGGGCTGCGGCATTTCTGCTGCAACCCGTTGATTGTTTTGGCGTGGACGTCTTGCAGATCATGCTCGTTAACCCGCATGGAATAAGCGCCTTCAATTTTTCGACATCGCGGATACCCCCAGAAATACCCCCAACTGCTAACTGCTGCCTTGGTCAACGCGTTCGCAGGCTCAGGCTGGAATTTGTCGCGTTCTTTCCTTTTACAGAATTTTCACTGTGTTGTGCGTTGCCCACAGTATGTGCGCCACCATCAACAACGGCTTCAACATGCGCCTGCCTGCCGCTGTCCCGCGCATTTTTCACGCGCGCCGCGATCCAATCACCCACGTCTGATTCGAGCCAGCCGACCGCACGCGGCCCTAGTGGCACAGGCTTCGGAAAAATGCCATCCTTGACGTACTGATAGATGGTGCTGCGCGAAAGCCCTGTGCGCGTCTCGACCTGCTTGCGCCGAAGGAACGAGGGCTGCTGCTGAATACTCAGTGTCATGTTCGTCACCTTGCGTGTGGTGGATGTCAGTGGAAGAGGAAGGGAGCATCCTTCCACGCTCCGAGGCTTCTGTCAGCCCGAATCGGGGCCTCGATGAATCTCGAAGCGCTATTGGCAAATGCCAACGCATGCCCTTCACGGGCGGCTTGTGGGGTAGACAACCTAGCTACCTACCTAAATACACGGCCGTGATCTGCTCCCTCTCATGCCCCAATTCCGCGCTGATCGTAAGCCGGGCAACCCGGTCCAGTTCGCGTTGCTCTGGCGTTAATTCCCTGGAACTCGGGCCGCCCGCTGCCGGGGCCTGCCATCCCGTCAGAGCCCTGTACCGCACCTGCGCATATTGATGTCGGTGGCCATGGACGCGATGCACACCGGCTGTCGCGCATTGATGCTCGAATCGTCGCAACTGCTCGACAAAGCTCCGTTCGGCCGGGATCAGGCTGCCCTTGCCGGCCAATGACTTGGCTTCATCGAGTACTCGTCGCTGTTCGTCGTTGCGAATCGGGATCTCTCTGCTGCGCCCTCCCTTGGCCCAGCTGTCCTTGAGTGCAATGTGGTTGCCTCTGTCGGCCCATTCCGGCTGGATCTTGATCGATTCGGCGCGGCGCAGACCAAATGCAGCCTGAAGCCGTAGCGACATGGCGGTGTAGGGGTCGGTTATGCGGTCGAGTTCTGCGCCTGTCAGCTGCCTCGCCTTGCTGACGTTGGTGACGTACTGACGGTCGCCAATACCGTAGAAGCTGTTGTCGCGCGCGATGATGTTCTGTTTGCCGATCCTCTCGGCCCACCAGCGCAGTTCTGCCATGCGGTTTTTGATCGTGCCCAGAGCCAATCCTTCAGCCTGCCATCGCTCTACCAGGCGTTCGACATGCTTGGGCTTGAGGCTTGCCGCGGTCATGTACCGGTAGCCGAGTTCCTGGAGCTGGTCGGCGACCAGGTCGAGTAAGCGCTCCCGATCGCGCTGGGTTGCAAAGCTGCCGCCGCGACTGCGCCGGCAGAGTTGCTTCAAGTCGAAGTTCAAATCGCGCATGCGCTGTGATTCCATCCTTATGGTCGCGTAGGTTGCCCCGGGATATCCGTCTGTCGTCAATGGTGTGAAGTGGTCAGGTAAGTGTTTCGGCCCGCCCCGGAGCGCCGTGGCGCTGTGGGAACTGCAAAGGACACGGGACACCACTCCCGTTTTGTGCCGAGGTCACCGTCATTGCCTCCGCGGCACGCGGATTGGCTCCGATGGCCGTTGCTGCTGCAAGTAGGTTCATCGGGTTGAGCCTTTTCCCCAGGGCTCGGGGTGCGCCAGGTGGCGCTGGGCTGACATGCCCGCTGGTGCGGGTTTGGAGGCAGACGCGCGTTGCACGGTCTGCGGTTTTGACGCGCTTTTGAGCCCGTCACTTGGGGGCATCACTTGCTGCAGCCCGACTAAGTGCTTGTCGG
>JANOCN010000859.1:0-3271 GCA_031412185.1 Betaproteobacteria bacterium
GGACGGCCAGCCGCGCTGGGCCACCGCCGACGATAGCCGCGTGACCCGGGTCGGGCGGATCATCCGCAGACTGCGCATCGATGAATTGCCGCAGCTGTTCAGTGTGCTTACCGGCGACATGAGCCTGGTCGGCCCGCGCCCCGAACGCCCCTATTTCGTGGACAGGCTGACCCACGAGCTGCCATATTTTGCAGTGCGCCAGAGTGTCAAACCGGGTGTCACCGGCTGGGCGCAGGTGCGCTACCACTACGGTGCGTCGGTCGAAGACTCGGCTGAAAAGCTGCAGTACGACCTGTACTACGTGAAGAACCACACCCTGTTCCTCGACCTCGTGATCCTGTTTGAGACGGTCGGTGTGGTGTTGATGGCCAAAGGTGCGCATTAGTCGGTGTGCCTGCTATGGACACTAAGAACCTGGTGCTGTCGATCTGGAGTTATGGCCTTGCGGGGTTGGTGTATTCAGTTTTTGCACTAAGTCTGCTGCGCCGTGGATACCTGCGCACGCCGCGCGAAGGTGCCCGTCTGGCGCTGGTGGCTGCCGTGCTGGCCAGTGCGTTGTGGGGCTGGCTGCTGGTGGCCTTCTTGCTGGACAACCGGCACCTGCTGCTGCGGGTAAGTTCGTTTGCCGACGTGATGCGGTATGCCGGGTGGTACGTGTTTTTGCTCGCGCTGTTGCGCTTGAGGCACCAGGAAAACGCGTCCACCGGTATGGGCTGGCTGGTGCCGACCACCGCGCTGCTGCTGGTGCTGGCGCTGGTGATGCAGGTGCTGCCTGCGTTCGGCATGGACGAAGCCGCAGAAGGACGAAAACTCGCGCTGTTCAGCTCGATGGCGTTGCCGGTGATGGCCCTGGTGCTGCTGGAGCAGTTGTTTCGCAATGCGTCCGAAGACTCGCGCTGGAACATCAAGCCCCTTTGCCTTGGCCTGGCAGGTGCGTTTCTGTTCGACATCTACCTGTATTCCGAGGCGGTGTTGTTCAACCGGATGGATGGTGATGCATTCAGTATCCGTGGTGGTGTACAGGCCCTGGTGGTTCCGTTCCTGCTGCTGTCGACGTCGCGCCACGGCGACTGGGTAGCGCAGGTGCAGATATCCAGAAAGGCAGCCTTCCATTCGGCGACTTTGATGATTGCCGGGCTCTACCTGCTGTTTATGTCGGGCGTGGGTTATTACGTACGTTACTTTGGCGGCGAGTGGGGGCGGGCGCTGCAGTTGGGCCTGGTTTTTATGGGGCTGGTGACGCTGGTGGTGCTGGCGCTGTCTGGCACGGTGCGGGCGCAGTTGCGCGTATTCCTGGGCAAACACTTCTTTCGCTACCGCTACGATTACCGCGACGAGTGGTTGCGTTTTACACAGACCTTGTCGGCCAAGAATTCTCCGCAAGAAATGGGCGAGCAGGTGGTTCGCGGTCTGGCCGATATGCTGGAGAGCCCGGGCGGCGGTTTGTGGCTGAAAAACCGGGGCGAGGCCGGTTATCGCCAGACCGCACGCTGGAACCTTGGGCCGGCTCCGGTGGTAGAGGACGCCGACTCGACGCTGATTCAGTTCCTGCGCAGCAGTGGCTGGGTGGTGAACCTGGAGGAATACCGGTCATTTCCTCGGCGTTACGGGCAGTTGGTGTTGCCGACCTGGTTGCAGGAGATCCCGCAGGCCTGGTTGATCGTCCCGCTTACTGTGGCCGACGACATGATCGGGTTTGTGGTGCTGGCGCGCGCGCGGGCGCGTATTGACGTCAATTGGGAGGTCAACGACCTGCTCAAGACAGCCGGGCGGCAGGCGGCCAGTTTTCTGGCGCAGATGCAGGCCACCGAGGCGCTGCTGGAGGTGCGCAAATTTGATGCCTTCAACCGCATGTCGGCGTTTGTTGTGCACGATCTGAAAAACGTGGTGACCCAGCTCTCGCTGATGATGAAAAACGCCAAGCGCCTGCACGCCAACCCTGAATTCCAGCAGGACATGCTGATGACCGTGGAAAACTCGCTCGACCGCATGCGTCAGCTCATGCTGCAACTGCGTGAGGGGGCGACACCGCCGGGCACGGCCGTGGGGGTCGATCTGGAGGCGATCGTGCAGCGCATCGCATCGGTGGCCCGCGAACGGGGCCGCAAGCTGGAACTGGTGGTTGGCGACCCGGTGATTACGCGCGGGCACGGTGAGCGGCTTGAGCGCATCATCGGGCATATGGTGCACAACGCCTTTGACGCCACCGAGGCCGGAGGCCGGGTCTGGCTCAAACTGGAGCGCTCCAGCGGGCAGGCGCTGATCGAGGTCGGAGACACCGGTCAGGGCATGACGCCGGAGTTCGTGCGCGACCGGCTGTTCAAGCCGTTTCAGACCACCAAGAAGGCCGGCATGGGCATCGGCGCATTCGAGAGTTTCCAGTACGTGCAAGAATTAGGCGGCAAGATTTCGGTAGATAGCCACCTGAACCAGGGAACCATAGTCACGATGTTGTTGCCATTGTTTGAAATCCAGAGGCAGTCGGACCTCCAGCCGTTGGAGGTGTGATGAGTGCAGAGAAGACACGGGCGTTGCTGATCGTCGAAGACGATCTGGCGCTCCAAAAGCAGATCAAGTGGTCGCTCGACCGCTTCGAGTCGGTCACCGCCAACGACCGCGAGAGCGCGCTGGTGCAGATGCGCCGCCATGTGCCTGCCGTGGTCACCATGGACCTCGGTTTGCCGCCCGACCCGGACTCGGTGTCCGAGGGCTTCAAGCTGCTTGAGCAGATTCTGGCGCTCGACCCCGACACCAAGGTTATTGTGCTCACGGGCCAGAACGACCGGGCCAACGCCTTGCGCGCGGTAGCCCTGGGTGCCTACGACTTTTTTGCCAAACCGTTCGAGCCCGAGTTGCTCAACCTGACGGTAGAGCGGGCGTTCCGGCTGGCCGAATTGCAGGCCGAGAACAAACGCCTGCAGGCAATACAGCAACCCGACGCACTGGCGGGCCTGATGACGCGTGACCCCGGCATGTTGCGGGTTTGCCGCACCATCGAAAAAGTAGCCAGCAGCAACGCCACCGTCATGTTGTTGGGCGAGAGTGGCACCGGCAAGGAGGTTCTGGCGCGTGGCCTGCACCAGGCGTCGGGCCGCAAGGCGGGCAAGTTTGTGGCCATCAACTGCGCTGCCATCCCGGAGAATCTGCTCGAGAGTGAGCTTTTTGGTTATGAAAAGGGCGCTTTCACCGGTGCCGCCAAGATGACGCTCGGCAAGATCGAAACCGCCAACGGCGGCACCTTGATGCTCGACGAAATCGGTGACCTGCCGAT
>JANOCN010000860.1:0-5096 GCA_031412185.1 Betaproteobacteria bacterium
ACCGGGTTGTCCAGCCCGATCGGCAACACCACCGGTGCCAGGCCAAAACGGTTGCCCAACTTGTAGGCCTGCTCGACCGGCCGCAGGTTGACGGGCACCATGGCGCGAATCTCTTTGCCCGCCACTTCGTCGCCATGCCCGCGCAGGTAACTCGCAATGGCACCGGCCACACAACTCAGCAGTACATCGTTGATCGAACAATTCAGCGCCTTGCCGACGGCCTTGACCTCTTCCAGAGGAATCGGTGCGCACCAGGCCACGCGTTTGGTGTTGCCGGGTGTGCCTTTGAGGCGGGTCGGCGAGTCGTCGGGCATCAGCGCCAGCGCAGCAGCGTCACGCACTAACTGGTAGGCCATGCGGGCCATATCGATCGAACTACTAAGGCCTTTTTCCACGCCCTTCTGTGGCTCCATCAGCATGTCCAGCGCGGGCGCAGCCGCACCGCCCGCACTGTCCAGCGCTCTCACGGCCACGTCGGTAAAGGGTTTGATGAGTGTGTCGTTGATCCAGTCCTGGGCACCCTCCAGGCCGTCGCGTTTTGCCTTGGCGCGCCTGCGCTCCGGCGGTGCTGCCCCGCCGTCGACCAGAGACTGCGTGACGGATATCAGTGCTATGCCGTCGGCGATGCAATGGTGGATGCGAACCATCATGGCCGAGCCACCCTGGTAGTTCTCGACCAGGTGAAACTGCCATAGCGGTCGGCTGTTGTCCAGTGGCGTGACTGCCAGCTCGGCCAGCCGGTCCTGCAAGGCCTCCTGTTCGTGGCCCCTGGGCTTGCGCGCCAGCTTTTCGGTGACCACATGGTTGCCAATGGCAAACTTGTGATCGTGCACCCAGGTCGCACCGGCAGCGTCCTGCACCACACGCTGGGTAAAACGCGGGTACTTCAACAGCCGCTCTTCGATGCGCTCGCACAAGGCCTGGCGCTGTATGCCGGGCTTGAGTACCCAGACGCCCACAATCATCATCAGGTTGGCGGCAGAGTCCATGCGCAACCAGGCGGTATCGACCTTGCTCATGCGCTCGCCGCTTAAGCCCAATGTGCCGCTGACCGCGTGTTTGACGTTTTCAGGCACGTCTCGCACCGCCTGGCGAGCGGCTTTCCTGGCCTGACGTGCGGCGGGCACCACGATGTCTGCCATGGTCTGGGCTGCTTGCCGTGCCACCTGGCGGGCGATGATTCGGGTAACCATGAAAGCTCCTGCGCTGAGAGGGAAGGCCAACCGTTTCAATTTCGCGGCGCGGACTTGTTCAGTACTTCCCTAAACCGATTGTGTCGCCAAATGTCAGCTTAAGATACCGCACATACCCGAATCTAAAGCCGAACGTAGTGCCGAACCCGAAGACCCCCCACACCACAACGGAGACCACCATGGCCGATTTGAAAAAGCAGTTTGAAACCGCAGCGGCGAATTCCAAGAACCTCAGCGAGCGCCCCGACAACGCCACCATGCTAAAAATTTACGCCTTGTACAAGCAAGGCAGCATCGGCGACAACACCGACAAGAAACCGGGCTTCGGCGATATGGTGGGGCGCGCCAAGTGGGACGCCTGGAATGGCTGCAAGGGCACAGCCAAAGACGCTGCGATGCAGCAGTACATCGATCTGATCGATTCGCTTAGCTGATCACCCCGCGCGCGCGCAACGCCTCGAGTTGCGAGGCCGTTACACCCACCTCGCGCAGCACTGCATCGGTGTCCTGCCCCAACGCCGGTGCATTGCGGCGGTGGCTGCCCGGTGTGCGCGAGAGTTTGGGCACGAAACCGGGCACTGCGACTTGCGTGCCGTCATCCAGCATCACCTGGCCCAGCATGCCGCGCGCCGCATAGTGCGGGTCTGCGGCAATGTCGGCCACGGTGTAGATCTTGCCCGCCGGCACATCGGCGGCCTCCAGCGCTGCCAGCACATCGGCGCCGCTCAAGGTCTGGGTCCAGGCGGTGATGGCGGCGTCGATCTCTTGCACCCGCAGAACCCGCCCGGCGTTGTCGGCCAACGCCAGGTCCTGCCCCAGGTCGTTGCGCCCGATAGCGTGCATCAGGCGTTTGAAAATGCTGTCGCCGTTGCCGGCAATGATGGCCCAGGAGCCATCCGCGCACCGCGCCAAACACGCTGTATTCAGGCAACAGGCTTTCCATGCAGTTGAACACCGCTTCGTACAGCGCGACATCCACCACCTGCCCCTGGCCGCGCGGTGTGCCGGGGCCAAGCGTGTTGTGGCGGTGTTGCAGCGCCATCAAGATACCGATGACACCGTGCAGAGACGCCAGCGTGTCGCCAATACTCACGCCGACGCGCACCGGCACCCGACCCGGCTCGCCGGTGAGGTGGCGCAAGCCGCCCATCGCCTCGGCGACCACCCCAAAACCGGGCCGGTCGCGGTAGGGGCCGGTCTGCCCGTACCCACTGATGCGCAACATGATCAAGCCAGGATTCGCGCGCTGCAACACGTCCGGCCCCAAGCCCCAGCCCTCCATGGCACCGGGGCGGAAGTTCTCGATCAACACGTCTGCCTGTGCCGCCAGTTTCCGCACGATTTCCTGGGCTTCGGGCTGCCGCAGGTCCAGCGCCACCGAACGCTTGTTGCGCGACTGCACCTGCCACCAGAGCGAGGTGCCGTCTTTGAGCAGGCGCCACTTTCGCAGCGGGTCACCGCCGCTGCGCCCCGCGCTGCCAGGCTCCGTCGGCGTTTCAATCTTGACCACATCAGCGCCAAAGTCGGCCAGTGTCTTGGCGGCGAACGGCCCCGCGATCAGCTGGCCCAGCTCGATCACTTTGAGACCGGCCAGCGGGCCGGTGGCAGCGTTCATTTCTTCTTGACTGCCGGTTTTTTCGCGGAGGTTTTGACGGGGATCGGCTTGGCGGGCACCAGGCTGTCGAGCAGTTTCACCACCTCGGCCTCAATTTTGCCTTTGAAGGCCCCGAGCAGAAAACCCAGTTTGGCGTGCAGCTCAAACTTTTCTTTGGTCACCTGCAGTTCGCCCTGCACCCCGGAGCGGGTAAAACGCACCAGGTCCGACGTCTTGCCTTCTTCGTAGGTGCATAACATGCCGAACTCCTTTTCAACCTGCTCGGCCCATTCGAAAGCCACCTTGCGGGCTTTGGCAAAACCCAGGGTGTGTTCGCGCAAAATGTGTAGATCAGCCACCGTGTGGTTCCCCCGTTGTTGTTGCAGTCTGGTCCGCCAGTTGTTTGAGCACACGCGTGCGCTCTTCTTTAGGCAGCGCAGCAAGCCGCCGCACCGCATCATAAAACGCCGGCCAGCGGGCTCCCTCGCGCACAAACACAGCCTCAAATGCAGGTACCAGGTCGTCGTACGCAGCTTGCGCACCGAAGCTCGCATTGTTGGCATTCGCTACCCACTGGTCGTATCCGGAAAATCCCCCCCAACCCAGCCGCAGGCTGGCGTATTGTTCGCGAAAAGCGGCCATGGTCTCCGCCTTGCTCTGCGCCCGTGTGTGTGTGCCCGGCGCGTCGGCAGGGGTCTCGTAGATCTGGCGCAAGCGCTCGCGGGTGGTGGCGGTCAAGGCCCGAAACTGCTTGCGCCGCGCGTCAAACGCAGCGTAGTCGCTACGCGCCTTGCCAGAGGACTGCGCAGACAACCAGCGTGCGCTCCCTATCCGTTCCACCGCTGTGGCAAAAGACTCGTTGAAGCCGGTGTCGTCCGGCACATACACCACCTGGTGCGCCAGCTCGTGAAAAATGGTCCGTGCCAACTCCCCTTCCGGGTAACCGATAAAGGTGCTCAGCAGGGGGTCGCCACCGGCCCAGTTCATCCAGCCCAGCGTGGAATAGGCAGGCACGCCATACACGTTTGCTTCCAGGCCCTGGGCCCGGAGCTGCTCTGCCTCCCGGCGTGCCTCAGCCTCGCTGAAATAGCCCCGGTACCCGACACACCCCAGCACCGGGAAACACCAGGTGTTCAGCTTGAGCGAAAACGGGGGTGCCGCCACCACATTCCACACCACGGCGCGGCGCTGCAGGTCCGCATATTGCCGGTAGCTCGCGTTATCCGGTAGCGCCAGTTCGGCAACCGCAAACTGGCGAATGCGCTGGGCCAGAACCAGCTGTTCGCGCAACTGGGCTGGCGTCTGTGGTTCGGCCAGCCAATGGTCCACCGGTTTGGCCGCCTGCATCAGCTGTAGGTGCCCGCTGACCGACTGCCAGTAGTAGCTGGTAGCCGAACAGCCACCCAACACCAGCAGCGATAGGAGGATCAGCGGTCGGCGCGTTCGCAGGGGGGGAAATGCCATTGCGCGATTGTGCTGGAAGCGGCTGGCCGCCGGCACAGCTCCAGTCGGGACCCCGGCGCAGGGTCGCCTTATTCACGGATAGGTTCTTATACTTCGCCATGCCCCGTCTGATCCAAGCCCCAAACCTGGCAATTGCTACATTGTGGGCCGACGCGCTGCGCAACGAAGGTATCTCCACCAGTGTGCAGCGTCAGTTTCTGGCCGGTCTGGCCGGACAGCTTCCACCCGACCAGTGCCTGCCCGAGGTATGGGTGACGCACCCGGAGCAGGAAGCGCGGGCACGCGAGTTGCTGCACCATTTGCAACATGTGCCGCAGCGGCGCTGGTTGTGCGCTTGCGGGGAGCTGGTCGAAGGCGGGTTCGAGCAATGCTGGAGCTGCCAGGCGCTGATGCCGGGCTGAACCGGCTTCACTCCCCTACCACTGCCGTAACCTCGATCTCCACCTTGGCGCGGCCCTCCACCAGGCCTGCCACCTGCAGACAGGTCATGGCGGGGAAGTTGCGGCCCATCACCGCGCGGTAAACCTCGCCAAGTTCCTTCAAGCGGGCGTTGTATTCAACCCGGTCGATGATGTACCACGTCATTCGCACCATGTGCTCTGGCCCAGCCCCGGCCTCGCCCAGCACTGCAACGATATTACGCAGCGCCTGCGCAGTCTGCGCAATGAAGTCGTCGGACTCGAACTGCTGCTGGGCGTTCCAGCCGATCTGCCCACCCACAAATACCTGGGTACCGCGTGCTGCGATACCGTTGGCGTAGCCCCTGGCGGGGGCCCAGCCGGGTGGTTGCAGGATGTTCATGGGTGTTGTCTCATGGTTGTGATCTCACGGTTGCTTCAGTCGGA
>JANOCN010000861.1:0-2852 GCA_031412185.1 Betaproteobacteria bacterium
GGTCACTTTGCACTTGCATTGGCCTACCAGCACGCACCTGCCTCGGCCCTTATGCCTTATCTCTATAGCCATGTCGGTTTTGCGGTGCTTGCAGGCTGGATCGTGTTTGCCCATGTACCCGACCGCTGGTCCTGGGCTGGCATCGGTCTGATCGCCGTGTGTGGCGTGTGCAGCGCGTGGCTGACGGTGCGCGACAGACGCTCGCCCGCAGGCATGCCGGAAACCTGAGAGCCTGGAGGGCGCAGCCATGAAAGTCATCAAACTGGAGTCATTTCTGACCAACTGCGGCTTGCGCAACTACCTGTTTGTGCGCCTCACCACCGACACCGGCTTGACCGGTCTGGGCGAAGCCACGCTGGAGTGGCAGGAGATGGCGGTGCAGACCCTGTTGCATGAATGGGCTGAAGAACGCATTCTGGGGGTCTGCCCGTTTGACATCGAACAAGTATTCGGTGACCTGGTGCGCGACCAGTACCAGGGTGGTCCGACCGTGATGACTGTGATCAGCGCACTCGAGGTCGCCTGCTGGGACATTATTGGCAAGGCCTGCGGCCAGCCGGTCTACCGCTTGCTGGGCGGGCGTGCACGCGACATGTTGCCCGCCTACGCGAACGGCTGGTATGGCGGCACCGTCACGCCACAAGACTATGCACGCAGGGCGCGTGAAGTGGTTGCCCGAGGCTACAGCGGCATGAAATTCGATCCGTTCGAACAAGCCTGGAAGGACATGAGCCAGGCCCAGATGCGGGCGGCGCAAGACATCGTGGCGGCCGTGCGCGAAGCGGTTGGCGACCAGGTTGAATTGATGATCGAGGTTCACGGCCGTCTGTCGGTGGGTTGCGCGATAGACATGGGCCGGCGACTGGCACCCTACCGCCCAGCCTGGTATGAAGAGCCGGTGTCTCCGCACAGTCTGGATCTGCTGGCCGAGGTCAAACGCGCGTTGCCGTTCCCGATCGCCGCTGGCGAGCGGCTGTACATGCTGGAAGAGTTCGCACGCGCCGCGTCCATGCGTGCCTGCGACATCCTCCAGCCAGACCTGGCGCATTGCGGCGGTTTGTCGTTCGGCAAGAAAATTGCCGCCTTGTGCAAGCCGCAGGATCTGCATCTGGCCCCGCATTGCTCCATCGGTCCGGTAGCTTTGTGTGCGGCAATCCATTTTGGCTGGGCGACCCCGCAAGTCCTGGTGCAGGAAAACTTTGCAGACTACGACGCGCCCTGGCGCAACGAACTGGTCAGCGGCTGGAAGCCGATGGCGGCTGGGCGCTACATCCTGCCCGACAAACCGGGCCTGGGTATCGAACTCGACGATGCAGCCTGCGCACGGCACCCGTATGTCAAACACGCGTTTCCCTCGCTGTGGGATGCACGCTGGGTAGCCGAACTGACCAAATCGGAGCAAGCATGAAGTTCAAGGCAGTCCGGCTCAATGCCGACACCTACCCGGTAGAGCCCGAGGAGGTGAACGCGCTGGCACAAGTGGGAGCTGAATTGGTGCCTATCGAGGGGCAAAAACCGGAACAGGTACTGGCTGCCGCGCGCGACTGTGATGCGCTGCTGGTGGTGTCATCGGTAGTGCCGACCTCGGTGGTTTCCCAACTGACGCGCTGCCGCACCATCGCGCGTCTGGGCGCGGGCACCGACAAGATTGACGTGCTTGAGGCGACACGTCGCGGCATCGTGGTCAGCAATGTGCCCGATTTTTGCCTCGGAGAGCAGGCCGACCATACGATCGCTTTGCTGCTGTCATTCGCGCGCCAACTGCCTTACATGCAGGAGGCCATGCGCCACGGCAACTGGACCGCGCGCCAGCATTCCGGGGTGCACAGGATCGAAGGCAAAACGCTGGGTCTGCTTGGGTTTGGTGCCAGTGCACAGGCGGTAGCGCGCAGGGCTGCAGGGTTTGGGTTGCAGTTGCTGGCCTGGACTCGCAGCCCCGACAAATACGCCGACGCAGCGCTGAAGCTGGGGGTGCGCCAGGTCGCATTGGACGCACTGCTGCGTCGAAGTGATTTTGTCTCGATCCATTTGCCCTTGACGCCACAAACGCAGCACCTGTTGGGGGCCAACGAGCTGTCCCTGATGTTGCCCGGTGCGGTACTCATCAACACCGCGCGCGGTGCCATCGTGGACGAGGCAGCGCTGGTGGATTGCCTGCAACGGCGCGCCATCGCGGGCGCAGCGCTCGACGTATTCGAAGGCATCGATGTGTTTGCGCCGCCGGGGCCTGCGGTGCAGCACGCGCTGCTGGCGCTGGACAACGTGATCGCCACGCCGCACTGTGCGGGCAGCTCGGTCGAGTCCTCGCGCGAGTCGAAAGTCCGGGGTGCATTGCATGCGGCAGCCGTGTTGTCGGGTCGCTGGCCGACCCACGTGGTCAACCCCGACGTGTCACCCCGATTCAGTTTGCAAACATAACCGGGCCGGATGTAGGGCGCAGCGCAGGCGCGCAATCTCAATTGCCATTGCTTTTGCTGTTGCCGTCGCCAGCCTTGGCGCTCATGCCCATGGCGCTCTTTTACACTGGCTGCCATGCGAAGAACCAGAATTGACGCCATCGACGCATTGCGTGGCCTTGCGTTGGTCTGGATGACTGTGTTTCACTTCTGTTTTGATCTGGACTACTTCGGGTATTTGCAGCAGGACTTTCACCACGGTGTTTTCTGGACCACGCAACGCACGCTGATTCTGGGCACCTTCCTGTTTTGCGCAGGGCTGGGGCAGGCAGTCGCGCAACAGCAGGGACAGAGTTGGCCGCGTTTCTGGCGGCGCTGGAGCCAGGTGGCGGCGTGCGCTGTGCTGGTGACTGCGGGCTCCTGGCTGATGTACCCCAAGAGTTTCATTTACTTCGG
>JANOCN010000862.1:0-6053 GCA_031412185.1 Betaproteobacteria bacterium
TCCGCGGCAGATAAAACAAGCCAGCGAACCAGCTAGCCACAAACACGATATGTAAGGCTTTGACCCAGAGCATGGGGGCAGTTTAGAGTTGTTATGCCTGGGCGACGCCAAAAAAAACCCCAGCACGAGGGCTGGGGAGTAAGCCTTTTTTGCTGTCACACATCAAGGCCCCGCTCAGGGAGGAAAAGCGGGGGGTGGCGAACCACCCAAGCGCAATCTAGCAAATATGGCCCTCGGATTCAAGAGTTTTGTTACAAACATGTCGCTCTCGGGACATTAAGTTGACGCTCTTGCGCTGGTGTTGTTACGGTGTTGTCGATTTGAACCACCCACACCTCCGATTCACGCCCGTGCCGGCATGTATATCAGGCAAAATTTTGATCCCGGCGTGGATCTGCGTTTAACTCTCCTCCAAAACAAACTATCGGTATGACCCACTTTTCCCCCTACCCCATGGGTCGCCCGCGGCGGCTGCGCCGCGACAGCTTCACCCGCAACCTGGTACGCGAGCACCAGCTTAGTGCGCACGACCTGATTTACCCGGTGTTTGTGCTGGATGGCGCGCAACGGCGCGAAGCCGTGTCTTCCATGCCCGGCTTGGAACGACTGAGCCTTGACTTGTTATTGCCGCTTGCGCAACAGTGCGTGGAGCTGGGCATACCTGTCATGGCTTTGTTTCCAGTCATCGACCCGAGCCTGAAAACTCCGGATGGCCGCGAAGCCCATAACCCGGACGGACTGGTACCACGGGTGGTACGCGCGCTCAAGAAACAGTTCCCCGAACTCGGCGTGATGACCGACGTGGCGCTGGACCCGTTTACCAGCCATGGGCAGGACGGTTTGCTGGACCCCGATCCGGCCGCCAACGGCTACATACTCAACGACGAAACCGTGGCGGTGCTGGTTAAGCAGGCGCTCACGCAGGCGGAGGCCGGCGTGGATATCGTCGCACCCAGCGACATGATGGACGGCCGCGTGGGGGCCATCCGCCATGCGCTGGAGGCCAACCATTTCATTCACACACGCATCATGGCCTACAGCGCCAAATACGCCAGTGCGTTTTATGGCCCGTTTAGAGACGCAGTCGGCTCGGCCGGTAACCTGGGCAAAAGCAACAAGAAGGTCTACCAGATGGACCCCGGCAACAGCGATGAGGCCTTGCGTGAGGTGGCGCTGGACATTGCCGAAGGTGCCGACATGGTGATGGTCAAACCCGGCATGCCTTACCTGGATATCGTGCGCCGGGTCAAGGACGAATTCCAGGTGCCGACCTTCGCCTACCAGGTCAGCGGCGAATACGCCATGCTCAAGGCTGCGGCCCAGAACGGCTGGCTGGACCACGATGCGGTGATGATGGAGAGCCTGCTGGCCTTCAAGCGTGCCGGTGCCGACGGGGTATTGACCTACTTCGCACTGGACGCCGCCAGGTTGCTGCAGAACCGGTAACGACGGCTACCGACAAAACGGAGATTTCATGCGTGTCTTTGAAATCGGCCCCGCCGGGGTCCGTGAATCCAGCGAACTGCCTGGCGTCGCAGCGCCGGACGCTTACCTGTGGATCTCCTGCACGCGCGATGAATTCAAAAGTGCCCAGCTATCGATCCAGGCCGCGCTGCAATCGCTGTGTGGCATGCAGTTGGTCGACCTGCATGTCAGCGACCTGTTGAACCAGCAACTGCCTTCGCGTTTCGACTACACCGCCCAATACGACCTACTGGTTTTTCGCCGCCTGGCCGCCCACCACGCGACCATCGGGACCACTGGCACGCCGCCCCCAGCGGCGCTTGCACCCCGTCGCTCCGGCCCACCGATATTGCGGCGCATCGATACCAACCCGGTAGGCTTTGCCATCTTCGACCAGGTCTTGTTGACGGTACACCCTGCCGATTGCGCTGTGCGTGACAGTTATGCGGCTAAATTGCTCGTCGCGGCGTCCGAGCAGACCCACGGTGCCGCTACGCGTGTGCCCACCAGCGCGCCTGACCTGATGCTGCGCATCGTGAACCAGATGGTCGATGGGTATCTGCAGCTACGCCTTGAGCTGACGCGCCAACTGGACCACTGGCAGGCCGAGCTGCTGGCACCGCGCACCCGGTTCACCAACTGGACCGCACTACTGGAGGCGCGCTTGTCGTTGCACGCGCTCGATGACGTTTGCGAGGACCAGCGCACAGCGATGCTGGACTGGATCGCGTCGCTGCAGAGCTGGCCAGCGGCGGCCACCCCGGCAGCTGAACGCGAACGTGATTTGCTCAAGGTACGCAGCCGCGATGTGCTCGAACACATCGAGCGCGTGGTGCGCCATGTGCGTCGGCTGGAGCAGAACACCGAGACGACGGTGCAGATGCATTTCAGTGCGCAAGGCAACCGCACCAATGAAACCATGCGCACGCTGACTGCGTTGACTGCCATTTTTTTGCCGTTGAACCTGATCACCGGCTTTTTCGGCATGAACTTCGAATACCTGCCGCTGGTCCATCGGCAAAGCGGGCTGTGGTGGGCGGTCGGCCTGATGGCCACCGTATTCGCGGCCTTTGTCGCGGTGTTCTGGCGCAAGCGCTACCTGGCGCGATCGACCCGCTGACTGGTGTCCGGCTCAGGCCAAGGCTGCAACCGAACCCCTGGTGCCATCAAACCCAGGGCTGCGCAAGCTGCTCGGTAGCGAACGCACGCTGTACGGCGGGGCGCGCCAGTACGCGCTGCAAATACGGTGCCAGGTGGGCCCGCTTGCGTGCAGCGGGGACGGTGGTGAAGCCACGCGTCCAGCGGCATAACATGAGGCAAAACGGGTCAAGTACCGAATAGCTATTGCCCAGCAACCAGGGGCCGCCGTGACATGCCAGCTCGGTTTCGAGTTGCTCCAGCAGCACTCCCACCTTGGCCTGCGCGCAGGCCTTGAGTTCTTGCGCACCGGCCAGGTTGCCGGGAGTCAGCCAGCGTTCCGGATAAAAGTAGACCATCAGGGTTGCTTGCAGGGTATTGGTCATCCACATCAGCCACTTGATGCAGTGTGCCCGCTCGAAGGTGCCGACGGCAGGCACCCAGTTACCGGCCGGTGCGCTATCTGCCAGATGCAGGCAGATGGCAGCCGACTCGTACAACACCAGGTCGCCGTCGACATAGGCCGGAATCGAGCCATTCGGATTGAGCTTCAGGTAGGCCGCCGACTGGAGTGCGCCATGGTCACGATCCACCAGCACCAGTTCAAACGGCGCGCCAATCTCTTCCAGCAGGATATGCGGTGCCATGCTGGCATTGCTCGGGTAATAGTGAAGTTGTTGCATCGTGTTTCCAGGTTGCCTACTGCAGACCGAACAGTTCGGCGCCGTTGCTCCAGCCGATCTTGCGCGCCACGTCCGGGGGCAGTTCACCGAGCCAGCTGCGGTAGCCCTTCATCAGGTCGTCATAGTACAACCAGCGCTGGTTGACCCAGGTGTCCGAGCCGATCAGGAAACGACCCGGGTACTTCAGCAGCATGGCGCGCCATTCGGGGCATAACTTGCCACCATCGCAGGTAAGCCCGGGCCGGTACGACAACTCGCCCATCAGCAGCGGGTACCGAGCCAGCAGTGCATCTACCCGCTCCACCGGTGCACCGCCAATACCAGTGTGGGCCCAGATCAGCCGCAGGCTCCTGCCACCCTGCGGTGCATGCGCCATCAACAGGTCGATGGCCACATCGTCAACATGCGCCAGCACCGCCAGTTGCTTGTCATGCGCGAACTGGACCAGTTTCCTCGCCACCGGCCCGTTCGCGTTGGCGCTGTTGTAGAGGTGGAACTCGCCGATACCCCGGTAAGGCCCGCCGGCGGTGCCGCGAGCAAACTCCGCCTGCACCATCTCGTAGATACTCTCGTCCCGGAACCAGTTGTCGTAGTCATCGCGGTTTCGGTACAGACGGATGAACGGGACCACCGTGAGCTGGGTTGCTGGCCGGTGTGCGGCCAGTGTCCTGGTACCGTCGTTGGGGCGCGAGTTGGCAATCACCGCCCGCACACCGTTGCGCTGAAAACGCGACAACACGTCAGCCAGTGGATGGGGGCCGGACTTTCCGTTCCAGGCTTCTTCGTTGTAATGCATGTGTGCATCGAACAGCGGGCCCTGGTAGTCTGCAGCCCATGTGTTGGTGGCCAAAAGCCCCCAGCACCAGGCCGCCAGTACAACCATGATCCAGCCACCCCTCGCACCGACTGTCTCTGACATATTGGCTCCTGTTGTACTGCAGTCGCGGTACGGGTAAATTTGTCGTAAGTGAGCAGCGTGGATAAAGAAGCTATGTCTATCTCACGCCGCGCGCAAACGCCGCTCTACAAAATCAAGCCGGTCCTGGCCCCAGAACATTTCACCGCCCACGCAGTAAGTGGGGGCACCAAACACGCCACTGTCCATGGCTGATCGTGTATAGGCCGAATACCGCTGTTGTACCGCCGACGCGTGTGACTGCGCAAGCCGCTCGCTTGCCAGGCCGCACTCTGCGAGCAACTGCGCCAGCACCTGCGCATCGGCAATATTGCGCTGTTGCGCCCAGACCGCCGCCAGCACCGCGGCGGTGATGCGCAAAGCGGCCGGTGCGCCATCGGCCATATCCACCGCAATGATCAGGCGCGCCGCATCGTCTCCGGCCACCGGAAAATAGGCTGGCTGAAGGTGGATCGGCAAGTCCAGCCAGGCAGCAAAACGCTGCAGTTCGACCAATCGATAGGCCTGCCGCTGGGGCGCGCGTTTGCCCAGCGGCAGCCCGCCCGACACCGGAAATATCTGGCCCAGGTCCACCGGCATCACGCGCACCTCAGCCCGCGCGGCCTGGACCATGGTCACGAAACGCGCATGGCCCAGGTAGGTCCAGGGACTCTGAGGCGCAAAAATGTAGTCAATGATCTGGCCCAAGCTGGTTCTCCTGGCAATCGTGGTGTAAGGTGCGCCTGGTGCCGTGCTGCAAGCACCACTGGATCTGCCACTGCGTTTTACACTGAAACTCCAAACCCCGCACCCCCACAGATGAACCCGATTGTTTTGGTTACCGGTGGCTCGCGCGGCATCGGTGCCGCCACAGCCCTGCTGGCGGCGCGCCAGGGCTTTGCGGTTGCGGTCAACTACAGCAGCAATTCGTTGGCTGCCGACGACGTGGTGCGCCAGATTCGCGCGGCCGGCGGGACGGCGATCACGGTACAGGCCGACGTAGCAGTGGAAGCCCAGGTCATGGCCATGTTTGCAAAGGTTGACGCAAAACTGGGGCGCTTGAGCGCGCTGGTGAACAATGCCGGGGTGGTGGATGTCGCCGCGCGGGTGGATGCAATGGACGTAGCGCGCCTGCGGCGCATGTTTGACACCAATGTGCTGGGCACTTTTGTCTGTACACGCGAAGCGGTCAAACGCATGAGCACCCGGTATGGTGGCTCGGGTGGAGCCATCGTCAATGTTTCGAGCGTCGCGGCCCGGTTGGGCGGGTCGGGCCAGTACGTGGACTACGCGGCCTCCAAAGGTGCCATCGACACCTTTACGGTGGGTTTGGCCAGGGAAGTGGCGGCCGAAGGCATCCGCGCGAATGCGGTGCGTCCTGGCATTATTGACACCGACATCCACGCCTCCGGCGGGCAACCTGAGCGGGCTCGCCAGATGGCCCCTCTGGTGCCGATGCAACGTGTGGGCAGTGCCGAAGAGGTGGCGCAGGCGATTGTCTGGTTGTTGTCGCCGCAGGCCAGCTACACCACCGGTGCCATTCTGGATGTAGCTGGCGGGCGCTAGCCCCGAACCAAGAAATATCGAATCATGAAAGTGTCTGGATACTAGACTCTGGGCTATCGCATGGACTACAAACCCCTCATCACGCTGCTGGCCATCGTCAACCCGCTGGCGATCGTGCCTTTTTTCATCCACTACACCCAGGGTTTTACGCTCGAGCAGCGCAGGCGCACGATCTGGATCGCTTCTTTCAGCTGCTTCGTGGTTATCGCGACCAGCGCATTGCTCGGTTTGCAGATTCTGGAGTTCTTTGGTATTTCGCTCGCCAGTTTTCAGGTCAGCAGCAACATACCGCCGCCGACCTGAAAACT
>JANOCN010000863.1:0-3545 GCA_031412185.1 Betaproteobacteria bacterium
AGATCACCGCGCCGATACGCAGCTTCTACGCGGTCGCCTATGGCGTGTGCAAGGGCCATTTCCGCCACGTCACGCGGGTAGTTGGTGCGTTCTGCACACCAGTCGCGAAACGTGCTTCTAAAGCCATGTGGAACCGCTGCCGCGCCCATGCGCCGGGTCACTGCGGTTAACGTCATGTCCGATAGCTGGCCCCCGCGTGGTGCGGGAAACAAGAGGCTGTTATCTGCCATGCGTGGCAGCGCGCCGAGCAAGCTGATAGCGTCATCAGACAGTGGAACCCGATGTTCCTTGCCCATCTTCATGCGTTCACCCGGCACCGTCCAGACTTTCGCTTGCAGGTCGATTTCCTCCCACGTCGCGCCGCGTACCTCGCCGGAACGTGCCGCCGTCAGAATCACAAACTCCAGTGCGCGTGCGCCGGTGCCCGATTGCTGGCGCAGGTCGCGCATGAATGCGCCCATGTCGCCCACCGGCATCGCTGCATGGTGGCCTTTGCGCGCGATCTTGCCCGGTGCTGCCAGCAGTGGTTGCAGATTGCCTTTCCACTTCGCCGGGTTCGGTTCTGCCCGGTAGTCCCGCGCAATCGCCCAATCAAAGACCGATTCCAAGCGCCCGCGCAGTCTAGTTGCGGTTTCCGTCTTGTCGCTCCATATCGGTTCGAGCACTGCCAGCACATGCGCCTTGCCAATATCCCGCACCAACAATTCACCCATGATCGGATAGGCGTAGGTCTCCAACGTGCTGCCCCACTGCGCTGCGTGCTTGGCGTTTTTCCATGTCTCTTTGTGCGCGGTGACATAGGCAATAGCGCACTGCTTGAAAGTCTTTGCCGCCACGTTGGAGGCTTTCAACGCGCTGCGTGCTGCCCTTGCCTGCTCCACCGGGTCAATGCCCTTGGTGGCGGTTGCTCGGGCCTCTCGCGCTGCCTTCCATGCGTCGGCCAGCGTCACATCAGGAAACCCGCCTAGGCCCATATCGCGCCGCTTGCCGCCGATTTGAATCCTCAATATCCAGCTACGTGCGCCGGATGGGACAACCTGTAGCGCCAGGCCCGCCACGGTTCCAACGAAGTGCAGGCCCGGTTCGATCAACCGTCCGACTTCAATCGCGCTAAGTGCCTTTGCTTTCTTGCCCATCATGCTACCCATCAATATGAATGAGGTTGCATGATATGACCCGATATGGGATAAATCAACAGTTCATTGGGGAACCCGCACCAGCATTGGGTTTCAGCGTTGCAGTGACGCGCCTTGAAACTCTATTCTTGCGGACACCGCTTCCGCCAGTTCCCCAATGAAGATCATGGGTAAATTGGAAATACCCCCATGAAACCCGCCATTAAATCTGCGCCTGTGTTTTTGCGATGGGCTAGCAGCGACCAGGGCCAAATATGACCGTTGATACTCCAGCTCCGGCAGCGTTGCCGATATTGCGAGATTTGGTTGTCAAGGGGAGCGCTTTTGTTGCGAATCCGGCTCAGCCTGCAGGCTTTGCGCCCGGGTTGTGGACTGGCCGAGCGCGCTATGCAGTTGGGTTGGTATTTGGGAAGGATAGTCGGGAAGTTGACCATTGGTGCCCGCCACCAGCCGCCGACCCGTCGGGCGCGACGGTCGCGGACAGAGTTGCGCGTCGGCTGCCAGCTATTGAGCGATTGGTCGCAATGCTCTCGCAAGGCCCGGCGGGACATAAAGTTTTCATCGGCCATGGCCGCTCCAGTGAGTGGCTAAAGCTGCGCATCTTCTTGTCGCAATCGCTAGCCTTGCCATGTGACGAGTTCAATATCGAGTCAGTGGCCGGTTTCCAGACAGGTGACCGCTTGGAAGGCATGTTGAATGCGGCGACCTTGGCATTTCTGGTGCTTACTGGGGAAGACGAGCATACAGACGGCAGTCTGCACGCACGCCAAAACGTAATCCACGAAGTGGGCCTATTTCAGGCAAAACTAGGAATGAGGCGGGCTATCGTCATGCTCGAGGCTGGCTGCAACCGTCCATCCAATCT
This sequence comes from Betaproteobacteria bacterium, assembly GCA_031412185.1. GTDB lineage: Bacteria > Pseudomonadota > Gammaproteobacteria > Burkholderiales > Burkholderiaceae_C > CAISIP01. Next base: position 2,002 of record JANOCN010000863.1, read on the forward strand.
GGATGGATTGACCACAATCAACTTTCCAAAAGGCGATGTCATGGCGCGCTCGGAACTGGTGCGCGGTGTGTTGGTGCGGGAACAGTTGCTGGATTGAGCTACATCCTCTAGATGTCAATTGGTCGTGCAGTTGACTGTGTCTGGGTCTCGCGGTCTGCACGTTAGTTGTCTGCTACCGCTTGCAGAAGTCGCGCATTGGCCGTGCCTGGATGGCGATACGCGATGACGAAGTCGCCGCCGAGCCCATGGGTATCAACACGCGCAACCTGAAATTGCTGGCGTTCGGACTGGGTGCCAGTTTCGCGGGTGTGGCCGGAGTCATGTTTGGTATCTTTCAGGGCTTCATATCACCCGAAGCCTTTACTTTGCAGGAGTCGGTGCTTGTGGTGGCAATGGTCGTGTTTGGCGGCATCGGGCATATACCCAGCGTCATACTGGGTGCCGTGCTGCTGAACGTTGTGCTAGTGGCGTTGCGTTATGTCGTCGGCCCGCTGGAGGCCATGACCGATGGTCGGCTCGACGCAGGCATCATGCGCCAACTACTGATCGCACTGGCGATGGTCGCCGCTAAGTTGTTGCGCCCGCGTGGCCTGTGCCCGCGCCGGAGCATGGCCAGACGGCAGCGCAGCGCAGCGTTTGACCAGGCGAGCCGCCGGAACTCGCCCGGTGCGGTTGCGCCTTCGCCGCACCTTGGCACCGGCCACCTGATCAGCGCGTCTGCACCGTCGCCGGTGACTGCGTTGGCACTCGCGCCGCCGCATACAGCATATGCACGATGATCGCAACGAAAACGATGGTGCCTCCTGCCAGCGTCGCTGACCCCGGAATTTCACCGAACGCTATCAGTACCCAGACCGGTGCCAACGGTGCGTCGAGCGCGCCGATCAATGCAGTCTCGGTGGCGGGTAGCATCTTGGAGCCGATGGCAAATAGCGCCAGGCCCAGGGCAGAGTTCACCAGGCCAAACAGGGCCAGGTTCAGCAAGTCCGGCAAATCCGGCACGCCCCACTGAGCAAAAGGTGCCACCACCGCTACGCTGAGCACCGCTGCCATACAGGCCGCAGGCAGCATCGGGATGCCCTGAAACCGGCGCGCCATGACCATGATGACGGCCATGCACAGCGTCATGGCAAAGGCCAGCAGATCGCCGACCAGGCTGCCGTCGGTACCCAACCCGACCATGACGCCCACACCGGCCAGAGCAGCCGCACTGGCCAGCAGCGCACTGGTGGAGGGCCGCTCGCGTAACACCAGCCATGCCAACACGGCGGCAATCAGTGGCACGGTTGCGTAGATGATGGAGGCGTGGGCCACGCTGGTGAGCCGCAGTGAAGCGATGAAACACAGCATGGCCACAGTGCAGACCACCACAAACGACCAGCCTGCGTAGCCCATCTTTGCAAAGGAAGCCATGGCAGCCCTGGGCTCATGCAGCAGCATAAACAGAAATATGCCGATGGCACCGAACACACCGCGCCACATCAGCATGGTCCACAGATCCAGGGGTATCAGCCGGGTGAACAGGCCGGCGGTGCTCCACGCCA
>JANOCN010000864.1:0-6379 GCA_031412185.1 Betaproteobacteria bacterium
CACAAACTCGGCAAAGTCGAGCATGTCGATCTTCTCCAACTGGCTGGCGGCACCAAACTCGGGCGTCATCACGTAGATCGGCACATCGACATAAGGAACGATGGCTGCGTCACCTTGCCCAATGCCCGACGTCTCGACCACGATCAAATCGAAACCGGCGCATTTGCATGCCGCGATCACGTCGGGCAACGCAGCGCTGATTTCCGAGCCAAAGTCGCGGGTGGCCAGGCTGCGCATGAAAACCCGTTGGCCCGACTCAGAGGTTTTGCCGCCGGGCCGCCCCAAGGCAAAATGCGCCCCCTCGGGGGGCAGCGAACCACGCGTAGCGGGGAGCGTGGGGGCCAATATTTTGCCGCCGGCCCAAGGTGCAATGGCATTCATGCGGATACGGTCGCCCAAAAGCGCGCCGCCACTCTTGCGCCGCGACGGGTCAATGCTGATAACGGCCACGCGCAGGCGGTCGTTCTGGTCCAGGCGCAAACGGCGGATAAGCTCATCGGTCAGAGAAGATTTGCCTGCGCCACCGGTGCCTGTGATGCCCAGTACCGGGGTCTTGATGGCGGCGGCTTGCTGGCGGATGTCGTCTACCAGCGCCGAGAACTCGGCCCCCGGTGCCGCCTTGCGCTCACCTCCGGCGTTTTCGTTCTCCAGCGCGGTAATGAGTTGTGCCAGCGCCCGCCAGTTCTCTTCGCGGTGACCCTGGATGGCCTTGACCTCTTTTGGCGCGTAGCCGCCGAGGTCCTTGTCGCAGCGCATGACCATCTCGCCAATCATGCCGGCCAGGCCCATTTTCTGGCCGTCCTCCGGGCTGAAAATCCGCGCCACACCGTAACTTTGCAATTCACGAATTTCTGGCGGAACAATCACGCCGCCGCCGCCACCGAAAACCTGTATGTGTGCGCCACCCCGGGCCTTCAGCAAATCCACCATGTACTTGAAATACTCGACATGGCCGCCCTGGTAGGAGCTGATGGCAATCCCCTGCACGTCTTCCTGCAAAGCAGCAGTTACTACCTCGTCCACGCTGCGGTTGTGGCCCAGGTGGATCACCTCCGCACCCATGCCCTGCAGGATACGGCGCATGATGTTGATCGCGGCGTCGTGCCCGTCAAACAGGCTGGCGGCGGTGACAAAGCGCACTTTGTGCGTTGGGCGGTAGCTTGCGAGTGCCTTGTGTTCGGCAGACAGGTCGGTCATGGCGTCTCCAGTTTCCAGGCCACCAACCTGGTGTCAATGCCACAGGCCAGGTCCCCGGTAATTCAAGTGGGCGAGTATACGTTGCCCTTACGTTTACGTAAACGTCAACTGCGGCTGTCCTGGCTGGGTTAGACCTGGGCTACGCCGCAAAACGTGCGTGCTTTCGGTGACCCAGGCCAGACCGTCTTCCTATACTTTCCTGGCCAGCCACATGCCAGGCAACATGGCGAGCACGAACATGGCCACCTCGATCTGGCCGGTCAGGACCGACGCCAGCGCCGGGCCGGGGCAAAAACCGCTGAGGCCCCATCCAATCCCGAACAACACGGCACCCGAGATCAGGCGGCTGCTGATTTCGTTGCGCTGGGGCAGCACAAAGGACCCGGCAAACCAGGGCCGCACGCTGGCATACGGCGTTACGGAAAATCCTACCAACGATACCGCCACGGCACCGAGCATCACCAAAGCGAGCGACGGGTCCCACGAACCAGGGAACGGGCCGATGAACATGCCCCTGACATCCAGAAAACCAATTATCTTGTCCGGTTGGGTCATACCTGACATAACAAGCCCGGCGGCAAAAACGAGCCCGGCAAAAGCAGCGGTCAGCAGTTCGGCGATCGGGTGGCGCGTGCGTTTCATTTGCCTCCCAGCCATGACAAACTGTCAAAAACCAGGGATACCCACCACTTGGCGTCGGGAAGGTGCGCCTGCACCAGAACAGTCGTAACTGCCACCCCCATAAAGATAACTACCGCCACCAGCGAACGGCGGGAACGTCGTCCCAGCCCGCACACGCCGTGGCCACTGGTGCACCCTGACCCGAGCACCGTGCCAAAACCTACCAGAAGCCCAGCCGGCACAATCACCAGGAAGGAACGCCCCTCCCCATGTGGAATGGTCAGCAGCCAGTCAAAAAATGCGCCACCCGCTACCAGGCCGAGCAAGAAGGCCATGCGCCAGGGAGATGACTGTCTGCGCGTGGTCAGAACGCCAGCCGCGATGCCGCTCACGCCAGCAACGCGACCGATGCCGGCCAGCAGAATCCAGCTCGCCAGCCCGATCAGAACCCCGCCCTGCAATGCCTGCGAGTAATCGTGCACTTTCCACCCCTCAAAGTCCTAAACTTGGCAACTAATGTTCGCGAACCGGCCAGCGCTCCACGTTCGATTGCGGCTACGTTCAGTAGCATACCCCGACTCAAGCGCCAAAAAGGAGCATTGCCATGCGCCCCCTGCAACTGTTTGACCCGGCTTCAAGTACCTACACCTATGTCTTGTTCGATGAAACCACCCGAGACGCGCTGATCATCGACCCGGTTGACGAGCAGATGGACCGTGACCTGTCGACCCTGCGCCAATACGGGTTGAAGCTGGCGTGGACGCTGGAGACCCATGCCCATGCGGACCACATCACCAGCGCCGCGATGCTGGCCGAACATGCAGGGGCACACACGGCTGCACCTGCGGGCTGCGGCATCGACACCGCCGGAGTCCAGCTCCAGCACGCTGACGTATTGACCTTTGGCGGTGAAAGTATCCAGGCGCTGCATACACCCGGTCATACCGCTGGCAGCATGTGTTATTTATGGCGCGACAACGTATTTACCGGTGACACCTTGCTGATCAACGGCTGCGGCCGCAGCGATTTCCAGTCTGGCAGCGCCAGTGCGCTGTATCACAGCATCACACAGATCCTGTTTGACTTGCCCGCTAGCACCACGGTCTGGCCTGGGCATGATTACAACGGCCGTACCGATTCAACTATCGGGGCCGAGAAGGTCGGCAATGCCCGAATCGCGGGCAAAACCGAAGCGGAGTTTGTCGCCGTCATGAATGCACTGAATCTGCCACGACCACGCCGCATGGACGAAGCGGTACCGGCAAACCAGAGTTCGGGCATTCGCCACGATGCGGGCGACCATGTGCAATCGCCCGCGCCCGACACAGCGGTTGTGCGTCCCGCGCAGGGGTATGCTGGCGACCTGAGCCCCCAGTTGGCATGTGCGTGGTGGCAGTCGGGCGCGGCAGTGCTGGTCGACATACGTACCGACGCCGAACGAGAGTGGGTGGGTTTTGTGCCAGGTGCGTTGGCAATCGCATGGAAGCAATGGCCCGGCATGGCGATGAACCCGCAGTTTGACGAAGCCCTGAAAGCCGCTGTGACTCCGGGAAAAAAGGCATTGCTGCTTTGCCGCAGCGGGGTGCGGTCCATCGCCGCAGCTAAACGTGCGACCGAACTCGGTCTTGTGGCCTACAACATCCTGGAAGGTTTTGAAGGCAACCCGGATGCTGCCGCGCACCGAGGCACCCTGGGTGGCTGGCGCTCCCGCGGGCTGCCGTGGCGCCAAAATTGAGAACGGCCAAAGTCATGACTTTTCTGGCACTCGATATCGGAAACACGCGCCTCAAGTGGGCGCAGTACGACAAGCCGCAACCCGGTGCCCAACTGCTGGCACAAGGTGCGGAGTTTCTGGAGAACATCGACAAGCTGGCCGACGGCCCCTGGTCCACTTTGCCCAGCCCCCAGCGCATGCTCGGTTGTGTCGTGGCCGGCGATGCCATAAAGCGGCGCGTGGAGGAGCAGTTGGAGTTGTGGGACTTTTCCATCCAATGGGTCGTGGCGGGCGAATCAGAGGCCGGTTTGACCAATGGCTACGACTTTCCGACCCGCCTGGGTGCGGACCGCTGGGTCGCCATGGTGGGTGCCTGGCACCGCATGTTGTCCCAGGGCCCGGCGCGTCCGATTGTGGTTGTGATGGTGGGCACAGCCGTCACGGTCGAGGCGATAGACGCCAGCGGCCACTTTCTGGGTGGGCTGATTCTGCCGGGCCACGGCATCATGCTGCGGGCGCTGGAGTCTGGCACAGCCGGGCTGCATGTGCCGACGGGCGAGGTGCGAGATTTTCCCACCAACACCAGCGATGCACTCACCAGCGGGGGCACCTACGCCATAGCCGGAGCCATGGAGCGCATGGTGCACCACTTGCGGCGCCACTGTGGCGTGGAGCCCAAATGTTTCATGACCGGCGGTGCCGGCTGGAAAATGGCACCGAGCCTGTCACTGCCGTTCGAGCTGGTGGACAACCTGATCTTCGACGGCTTGCTCAAGATGGCGCAATTGCGCTTCGGTACCAGTTTGCCCTGAGCAGGTTCAAGCGCTTGCGAGCCCTGCAGCCGCCTGAAACATGGCTTGCCGCGCCTGGCTGATGACCTGGCCCCTCCAGGCGTCGGTATCGACATAAAACGCGTCCAGTATCTGCTGCTTGATGCGCCCTGCCTCGTCCGGCGGAGTCTGCGGGTGCAGTTGCAGCCACTGCTCGGCGCGCAGCGCGTCAATCATCTGCTGGATCGGCAGGGTGCCATATTCCATCGCAATCGCGGTGTACTCAGCCTGCGGGCACTCGTCGTAGGCGGCGTTGAACATCATGCCGGTGACACGGGCCGAGGTGGAAGTGCCATCGTAAATGGAGGTAATCGGTGTGCTGCCGTCGGCATTCCACCACTGGCGGGCGCGCCGAAGCGCTGGCGCGTCATCGCGACACGCAAAGATGCGTTCACCCAGACCGCTGGGGCCAAGACCGGTGTGCAGATCGATCCAGGCCAGCCTGCGAGCCTGGCCAAGATGCTCGCGCAGCGCCTGGCGCAGGGTCTGGTTGCTCCAGGTGGGGGCCGTGCCACCGAAAAAGAGGCCCTGCGGGAATGAATGCTGGCCTTGAGATACCGCCGCCTGAAATTTCGTTATGCCGTACTGCTGCACGTAGGCACTGACAGCGGTCACATTGGCACTGTCGGGCGGCCACTGTTCGGGTAGCAGCAGCGCATGTATCTCGCCATAGGCCTGGTTAACGGGCAGCGCCCGCGTGTAGTCGTGAAAATTGCGGTTCAGGTCTACGTTCTCATGGGTCACCCGGCGCAGGTGTGAGAATCCGTACGGATTGAGCGCATGGATGTACAGCACTGCAATGCCGTGCTGGGCGGCGGTATCCATCCATTCGGCATCGTGCAAAGCAAACACCTGCACACCACTACCGCAATAACCCTCCACGCCGTGACAGGCGCTGGAGACCACCAGCACGTTGGCCGCATCCGCTGCGCCAGCCCAGGCCAGGTCCATCGCCAAAGTTTCGCCATCGCGCCCGCGCAGCGGGTGGTCGTACGACGTGATCCCGAGGCCCGCCGTAGCCGCCGCCTCAAGAAACTTGACCCGCGCAGCAGCGTAGCTGGAAGAAAACGCGCGCACCAGGTCCATCATTGGGCACCATCCGCCCGGTCGCTGGCAAGCCACTGCTCTGCCAGCCGCACCCAGTACGTCGCGCCCAACGGAATCAGGTCGTCGTTGAAGTCGTAACTTGGGTTGTGCAACATACACGGGCCACCGCCATGGCCGATCTCACGGTGCGCGCCGTCACCATTGGCGATAAAGCAGTAGGCACCGGGTTTGGCCTGCAGCATGTAGGCGAAGTCTTCGGCCCCCATGGTGGGCTCCTGGTCGATCACGTTGTCCGTGCCCACAATGTCCTCCATCACACGGCGCGCAAATGCCGCTTCGGGTGCGGAGTTGATGGTGGGCGGGTAGTTGCGGACAAAACTGAATTCACACGTGGTACCAAAGGCCGCCGCAGTATGTTGCGCGATCTCCTGCATACGTTGCTCGATCAAGTCCAGCACTTCGAGCGTGAAGGTGCGCACCGTTCCCTGCAACTCACAACTGTCGGGGATAACATTGGTGGCCTCTCCGGCATGGATCATCGTAACCGAGATGACCCCGGCGTCGATCGGTTTCTTGTTGCGGCTGATGATGGTCTGGAACGCCTGTACCATCTGGCACGCAACCGGCACTGGGTCCAGGCCCACGTGGGGCAGTGCGGCGTGCCCGCCCTTGCCCTTGATGGTGATCTTGAACTCGTTGCTCGACGCCATCACCGGACCGGCGCTGACCGCAAATTTGCCCACCTGCGAACCCGGCCAGTTGTGCATGCCGAATACCGCTTGCACCGGGAACTTCTCGAACAGCCCCTCTTTGATCATCTCGCGTGCACCGCCCCCGCCCTCTTCCGCCGGCTGGAAGATGAGGTACACCGTGCCATCGAAATTGCGATTCTTCGCAAAGTGCTGCGCCGCCGCCAGCAACATCGCCACATGGCCATCGTGCCCGCAGGCGTGCATCTTGCCCGCGTGCT
>JANOCN010000865.1:0-3119 GCA_031412185.1 Betaproteobacteria bacterium
GCCTGCGCGGCGCGAAGGCCAGTGGCGGTCCATCAAGCCGCATCCCCATGCGGTTGGACTGCGGCGAGATGCGGTAGCTGCCCGCCTCGAACGCTGCCAGAGCCCCGGGCGCAAAGTAGTGCCGATGGTGGCCATCCACGCAGCGCACGACTGTGGGCTCGTCGCGTGGCAGGCTGCGCGGTGCCACCGACCAGCGCACCGAATGCAGCGGCGCGGCAGCGGTGGCCGGGTCCCTGGCCAACTGGTCGAATCGTGCATGCGCCAAGTCGTGCGCGTCGCCTGCCAGCGGCAGCGAGTCACCTTTTTTCAGCGCACGCCCCTCGATACCCCCCATCGCGGCGGCCAGGTAGGTGCAGCGGCTGCCCAGTGTGGGGGCCACGTCGATACCGCCGGCAATGGCCAGGTAGGCACGAAAACCGTGGCTCGGTTGATCGATCGACAGCCGGTCGCCAGCATGCAGCAGCACTGGACGGTTGAGCGGGCAGGGCTGTTCACGGCCATCGACGGTCAAGCGGGCGCCGAACTGCGCTCCGGCCAGCGCCAGCAGCGTGTCGCACTGGAACAGCAAGGTAGGTCCGCGCAGCGTGATCTCCAGCCCGGCCAGGTCCAGACTGTTTCCCACCAGCGCGTTCGCCAGTTGCAGTGACCCGCAGTCCATTGCGCCACTTGGCACAACACCCACATGCTGCCAGCCGTGCCGACCGCAGTCTTGCACCGTGGTCTGCATTCCAGGCCGCTCGACCAACACTGTCGCAGCGCTGCGCATCAGGCATCCCCCATGCTGCGCATTGCGGAATTGGCTACGACATGACAAGCGCTTCGCGCAATTGTCAGTCTTCGCCGCAACTTCGTTGTCGCCCTTGGGAGCGGCCCGGCGGTGCTCATGCAGTGCCCTCTCTGCGCGCGCGCGCATCAAAGCGCTCGCGGTCGATGCGCTCGAACCGGACCTGATCGCCCGGCTCGAACAGGCTGGGCCTTTCTCGCCCGGCGTCAAACACCCGCAGTGGCGTTCGACCGACCACGCTCCAGCCGCCCGGTATCTCGAATGGATACACCACGCACTGGGCGTTGGCAATGGCAACCGCGCCGCACGGCATCTTGACCCGGGGTGCCGAACGGCGAGGCACCGACAAGCTGGGAGCCAGGCCGCCGAGGTAAGGGTGTCCGGGCGCGAACCCCACCATAAGGACCATGAATTCACTCTGCAGGTGCCGCTGAATGACCTGCTCCACGCCCAGGCCGGTGCGCTGGCTGATGTCGTCCAGGTCAAGTCCGAACTCGGCGTCATAACAAATCGGGATGTGTACCTGCTTGCTGGATTGCGCGGGCGCCAATGCCTCTTCCAGGCACTGGGCCAGCAACAACCGGACCGGCTCGACGGGATCCGCAAATCCCAGGACAACCGGGTCGACATGCACCGCCAACGACGCCAGCGCCGGAACCACGTCCCGCACCCAGGGCATGTGCTGGTTCCGCATCGCCTGTGCCAGCAGCTGAATGCGCGCGTTGGTGGTCAGGTCCAGGTGGTCGGCGAATTCCACTAGTACGGCGCAATCGCCCAAAGCCATAACCCTCGGTGGACCCGGATGGCTGCTCAAGGAGTTTTCCACCTGCTTGTAAGACCGATCTGGTGGGTCACTACCATCATCCCATCGGGCGCGAGTCTTGACATGTTGCACAAGGCCTAAAAGCTGCCAAAGTGCTTTGACACGCATTTCAACCGGATGGTGGTCGGGTGGGATGTCACGGTAAGTCCAAAGGCGAAAGACAGGACCCTAGTCTACCGGGCGTCACCGGGTTTCGGGTTGACAAGTTGAACGACAGTAAATTAATATTCTGCGAAACGAGGGCTTGCCAAGTGGACGAGCGGGCACCATGTTCGCGCGAAGTGGTGGTGTCGCGGTGTTGGACTGTGAAGGCTTTGACGGATATGCTGAAGACCATGGATATTTCACGGCTCAAAGGATATGCGGGTTACCTGCGTCGCGACGTCGGGGACCCGGATGCCGAGTTGACCCGCGTCGGTCCAGGCAGCGCCTGTGGGGAATGGTTGCGCCGGAGCTGGCAGCCGATCGCCATGGCCAATGAGGTGCGTGATCTACCGGTGCCGTTGCGCATCCTTGGCGAGGACCTGGTGGTTTTTCGCGACGGTTCGGGGCGGCTGGGCCTGTTGCACAAACACTGCTCGCACCGGGGTGCCAGCCTGGAGTACGGCATCATCCAGCAACGTGGCATCGCCTGCTGTTACCACGGCTGGCACTACGACATCGACGGGCGCATCCTGGCCACCCCGGCCGAACCGACTGACCGTATCTGTTCGCGACTGGTGCACGGTGCCTACCCGGTGCGCGAGGTCAACGGCATCCTGTTCGGGTATTTCGGCCACCCGAACAACATCCCCGAAATGCCGCGTTATGACACCGAGTTCATCGCGGATACGCAGATGGTGCCGTTTTCACTGTCCATCACCTGCAACTGGCTGCAGGTGTACGAGAACACCCAGGACCCGGTGCATGTGGTGTACCTGCACACCCGCATGACGGGGGCCCAGTTTGGTGATGCCTCCGGGGCCGAGCAGGAAATCGAATACCGCGAGACCCCGTTGGGCATGATCAATGTGCAGACCCGGTTGTGGAAGGACCACTGGTGGACGCGCTCCACCGAGACCATCCTGCCGAACTGCAACCAGACCGGGGCCATCTGGGAGGCTGCAGACAAGACCAAGCTGATGCAACGCTCTTCCATGCTGCGCTGGATGGTGCCGATCGACGATACCAACACCATGACCATCGGCTGGCGCTTCTTTCGAACTGAACTTGATCCCAAAGGCATCGGCGACGCGTCGAAGGTCGGAAAACAGAGTATCGACTTTGTCGGCCAGACCGAAGAGGAGCGTTCCTACGAGCAGCGCCAGCGTGTTCCCGGCGACTACGAAGTGCAGGTGTCGCAGCGTCCGATTGCCGTGCATGCAAACGAGAACCTGGGCACTTCGGATCGTGGCGTGGCAACATTACGGCGTCTGGTTCGCAATGGCATTCGCGGCCAGGCTGTTCCGGCAGCGGCACCGACCCATGGAGGCGTCGTTGGAACCTATTGCCAGGATACCGTGTGGCCGGCTG
>JANOCN010000866.1:0-1610 GCA_031412185.1 Betaproteobacteria bacterium
TTGCTGCTGGCCTTGATCTTCCGAGCCACCAGCTGCCACGATTCGGGCAGCGCCACGTCCAGTTGCATACAGGTCAGCTCACCGCTCGCATTGGCCACCGATGCGGACAATTTCTGCCAGGCCCCATCACCTTCAGGCAGACGGTCCATCACATAGACCTGCGCCCCGGCCTGCACCAGCATGGTGGCAATGCAAGCGCCCTGCCCGCGTGCGCCGCCGGTCACTACCGCGGCCTTTCCGTTCCAATAATCATCCATTCGGAGCCCCATTCGGCTTGGATGCGCCAGTCTCCGCACCGTCCAGTTTCAGGTCGAGCAACAGCCAGATCGCTGCTTTTTGCCAATGCAAGCCGGGGCGCAATGTCGCGTAGACGCCCCCGGCCAGGGCAACGGGCGCGACAAACTTCAGTGCCAGCAGACCTGGTATCTCGTATCGCAGCACTGGCCCCGGCACCACCCGATTAAGCGCCGTGCGTGCGGCTTCGGCACCAAGACGCCGGTGCAGCGTTGCATACGCGGCGGCGTCGCGCGCGACCAGCGTCAAGTCCAGCACGTCGCCCTTGTCCCCGGCCCGTCCGCAGGCCAGATCGCCGACTTTCATGACTGGCTCCATACGATCTCGGGTCGCACCGAGGAATGCGCGATGAAACCGTCGAGCACTTCAATGCGCGGACGGCGTTCGCTGCGTACGCTGCAGCCTCCGGCCGGACCGGAAAGTGTCAGTGCGTAAACCTCGTCCTCGATGGTCAGCGCTGCCTCGGCGTCGACGCAACGCGCGGAAACATGCACGCGCAATTCGGCCGGCGCCGCCAGCGAGGGTGCCGACCCGGCGCGCAGTACCGAGTCGATGCCCACCAGATCAATGGCGATATCGGCATCAGCCCAGTCGCACAGCCGCAAGCGCAGCGTGTCTGCGGCGCGCTGCGCTCGCACCATGGCACCGCTGCCCGCAAAGCCGATTTCGACGTCCGCAATGAAGCCGGGCAACTCCAGGAAACCTGCCACCTTCAAAGTGGGAGGCGGCCCGAGCGACCGTGCGCCTGACATGCGCACGCGGTTGCGGCCAAGCTGCTCGAAGCGAATACCGGTGAAATCGAGCACCAGGTCGGGCGTCGCGTAACGCGCCGGATCATGCACTTCGTAGAACAGTTGCAGTGTGCAGGTCTCGGCATTCAGCAGGCCAGGCGCGTGTTCGAGCATGCTTATCTCCGCACTGCCGTCGGCGTACACATGGGCCAACGGATACCCAAGCCGCGCATAGTCATGGGCCGACAGCATGGGATGCGACGCCGACTCGTAGTTGCCACCCGTCAGCTGTCCACCGCATTCGAGCAGGTGACCGACGGCGATAGCGCCGGCCAGCGCGTTCGGGCCGGGTTCGAGATGTTTCATCGCAGCGGCCGCGAACAGGGCCGAATCCGCAACCCGCCCGGTGACCACCACATCAGCGCCCTGGTCAAGCGCGTCGGCCAGCGCCCCCGCGCCGAGGTAGGCATGCGCGCCCAGCAGTTTCCCGACCACAGGTCGGACCCACGCAATCTCGGGTTCAAGGTGCAACACGTCGTCGCCGCAGACAGCAGCGACGCGTTTGCCATGGCAACCCAGCTCGGC
>JANOCN010000867.1:0-12202 GCA_031412185.1 Betaproteobacteria bacterium
CCTCGGCAGCGAGCATGGTGGGCGTGCCAGGGCCGCGAGACCGAGCGCGCGACATCCTCGCAGATCAGGTCGGCGTGGCGCTTGGCGCAGTGAGGTAGAGAAAGTAGGCCGCGAGGCCGGGATGACACGAACGGCGCCGAGTGCCACGTCGATCTGATCTCGTAGAAACGCTGGCGCGTGGAAGAAGCCCTGTGCCACGTCGGCCTGATCCCGTGCAAACAGTGGCGCGCGGGACTTGCTTTGTCTTCACTTGTTGAAAGATCAACAAGCCAGGAAATTACGTCTGTATCCTCAGCTTCTTCAAGATGTAGATCACCTTGTCTTCCAAAATGGCTTTGGTGAACGGCTTGACCACGTAGCCGGCTGCACCGAGCTGGGCTGCCAGCAGGATGTCTTCCTTGCGGGCTTCGGCCGTGACCATGAGCACCGGAATGCTTTTGAGCCGGTCGTCTTTTTTCATCTCCGCCAGCAACTGCAGCCCGCTCATATTGGGCATGTTGATATCGCTCACGACAAAGTGGAATTGACCGTTTTGCAGTTTGTGCAGGGCAGTCGCCCCGTCTTCGGCTTCTTCCGTTTCGGTGAAGCCGCTTTCCCTGAGCAAATTGCAGACAATTCTGCGCATGGTGGAGAAGTCGTCAACAACCAAAAACCGCAGGTCATTTGCCATGGATGTTACTTTTTGTAATGTCAGGCAGGATTATGGCAAGACCGGACCCCAGGATGTACTTATTGTTTCAAAGACACGCCCGGTTTGGCAACTTCGGCACCCACGTCGCTGGACGGTGCCACCTCGGCGCGGGTATTGCCCAGCAAGCGCTCCTCGGCTTCACGGGTCATGACCAGGATGGTTATGCGGCGGTTACCGGGGTCCAGCGGGTTTTGCACGAACAGCAGATTACTGGAGGCCAAGCCGGTTACCCGAGCCAGCTTATCGTCCGGCATGCCGGCGGTGGCGAGTTCGCGGCGTGATGAATTGGCACGGTCTGCCGACAACTCCCAGTTGCTGTAGCCGCGCTCCCCGTTACCGTACGGTGATCGGTCGGTATGCCCGTCCAGGCTGATCTTGTTTTCCACGCCGTTGAGTGCGCTGCCGATCTCGCGCAGGATTTCTCGCATGTAGGGTTTGACGAGGGCGCTGCCGACATCGAACATGGGCCGGTTCTGGTTGTCGATGATCTGGATTTGCAGGCCGTCGGGCGTGCTGTCCAGGCGGATCTGCGACTTGAACTCGGCCAGCTTCGGACTGTTGGAGATCAGCGCACTGATGCTGGCGCTAAGCGCCGCCAGCTTTCTGGCATCTTGTTTGGCGATTTCAGCGCGCGCTGCGTCCGACTGCGCTTTCTTGGCGATCGGGTCCGGTACCTCCGCGCGCCGGTTTTGCCCGGTGGACTTGGTCAGGTCGGTGCCACCTCCTTGAATCACGCTGTTGCTGGCCCCCGCGCCGCTGCCCCCCATCATGGAGACCTTGAGCGGTGCAGAAAAATAGTCCGACAGCCCCTTCTTGTCTCCTTCGGACGTGGAACCGAGCAACCACATAAGCAGAAAGAACGCCATCATGGCGGTCACGAAGTCGGCATAGGCGATCTTCCAGGCACCGCCGTGTACGGGGTGACCGCCTTTTTTGATCCTCTTGACAATGATCGGCTGGAGTTTTTTGGCGTCGGTAGCCATGTCAGTACCGCCCGGCCGTTCCGAAGGTACTGAGGTCTTGCAGACCGCTCGGCTGCGAGACGCAGCCCTTCTTCATGCCGTCCAAGCCTGCGCGAGCAGGCTCGGAGCCGCGGCACTCAGCCCCCTCGGGGGGCAGCGAGCGAAGTGAGCGTGGGGGTCTCATCCTCATTATTTCTTGCCCCGCACGTGGGCTTCGAGTTCGATGAAGGTCGGGCGCTCGCTGGAGAACAGCACTTTGCGCCCGAATTCTATGGCGGTAGACGGGTTATACCCCTGCATGCTCGCCAGCAAGGTGGTCTTGATACATTGCAACTCCTTGGCGCTGTCTTCCGACTTCTGCTCGAGCAAGCCACCCAGCGGTTCGACCACCGCGTACGCCAGCAAGATTCCCAGGAACGTACCCACCAGCGCAGACGCGATCATTCCACCCAGAATCGCGGGTGGCTGCCCGACCGAGCCCATGGTATTGACCACGCCCAAGACGGCGGCCACGATACCAAACGCGGGTAAGCCCCCGGCGAGCCGTGCGATAGCGGCAATCGGGGCGTGCGCTTCCTGGTGGTGGGTGTCGATTTCGCTGTCCATCAACGACTCGATCTCATGGGCGTTCAGGTTGCCGGAGACCATCATGCGCAGGTAGTCGGTCATGAACTCCACCACATGGTGGTCACTTCCGACGGTCGGATACTTCTTGAAGATCTCCGACTCGCCCGGTGTTTCGACGTCCTTTTCGATTGCCATCAACCCTTCTTTGCGGGCTTTCTGGAGTATGTCGTAGAGCAGGGCCATCAGCTCCATGTAACGGGCCTTGGTGTACTTCGAGGTCTTGAGTGCCTGCGGAATCAGGGCAATCGTGGCCTTCAGCACCTTGGGCTGGTTGTTGACCACGAAAGCGCCCAGTGCCGCGCCCAGGATCGTGATCAGTTCGAACGGCAACGCTGTCAGGATGACCCCGATGTTGCCACCGTGAAAGATGTAGACACCAAAAATGCACCCCATGGCGACTACGTAGCCGACGATGACAATCATGTTTTTGCGGGGGCATAGCCCAAGATCACGACCCGGAGAGAAGCCCGGTGACGGGCATAGCGTGCCCCATTTTATGAACTTGACGGCCGGTCAAAACGAGAAAAGGGCCCCATTAGGGCCCCTTAATGCAAGTTTCTGCCGACCGCCTAATGCAGCATGATTCCACCGGCCATCGCACTTTTTCCAGCGCGGGCAGGAGGCTCGCACAACCCGCATACAAAGTGGCGCACGTTCTCATAGGGTTCGGTCACGAAGTGCCCGCCACATTTGGAGCAACGCGTCATGGTGAGCATATGGTTGTCAATGAACTTGACCAGCCGCCAGGCCCGGGTGATCGAC
This sequence comes from Betaproteobacteria bacterium, assembly GCA_031412185.1. Classification (GTDB taxonomy): domain Bacteria; phylum Pseudomonadota; class Gammaproteobacteria; order Burkholderiales; family Burkholderiaceae_C; genus CAISIP01. The sequence continues at coordinate 3,043 of JANOCN010000867.1, forward strand.
AGCAGCGGCTCTACCGCGCACGAAGCGATCTGTTCGAGATAGAGTTTGAAGGCCTTCATGACCGCGTCGATGTCGTCCATCGCGCTGACTTTGCCCAGGTACTCGTAGGTGTTCAGAAACAACGATGCGTGAATATTCGGCTGCCAGGTCAGAAACCAGTCGGTCGAGAACGGCAGTTGTCCTTTGGACGGCGAGCGTCCGGCAACTTCTTTGTACAGCCGCAGCAGGCGTTCGTAGGAAAGATCGGTTTCACTCTCCAGAACCTGCAGGCGCGCGCCCAGGTGGATCAGCGCGATGGCACGCTCGATCTGCTGAGACTCTTTGAGAATACTTTTGGTGGCCATGGTGTCTTGCGGTCGGGTCGGGAGCTGACGCTACAGGGCTTCTGCGTACCGCCCAGCCATCAGGATGCTGGCGTGCAGGCGGGTAGTGGCGTCATTGTCGACCTTGCGCGAGGTGTGTTGGTCAGCAGGTTCCACACGATGTCGTCATCGACGCGGAAGCGGCACAACAACATGTTGCCCGATGCAATTTTCAGTATTTGCGCGGGGGACAGGTTGGCAATCAGATCGGCCGACTCTTCCGACATGCCGAGGCGGAACAGCGCTTCAGAGCGATCAGAACGAATCAGGTTCTGGGCCAGCATCAGGTAGGTGAGGTTGGCCTCCCGTATTTCGGACAATATTTGTTCATTGGTCATTGGAATCCCTTTTGTGAATGGGCCCGTGGCGCGACCCAACGGCGATTCTGACCGTCGATGCAAAAACTTGAATCAGCATGCGGATGTGACTGGCGTCAGCGTTTCCCCGTCTACCTGTAAGGCAAAGACCTATCGACTGCGCGCCGCGCAGTCGAATTGATTGGCGAATGCGTACCTTATCGGGCAATCAGGCTAGGCGTACCAAAGTTAACCTCCAGGGTGTCAACAACTGCAAGGTCGAACCGGAGATGGACATTCAGGCAACGGGAGTAAGGTCGCAGGCCCCGCCGGATGGTTTGCAGGAACTGGTTCAGAAGGTGCTGCACCAGTTGATGCAGCAGGCCACCGAGCTGCACCGGCACGGGCGGCTTGCCGAGGCGCAAGCCGCCTACGAGGCGGTTTTGCAGGAGCAGCCGCGCCATGCCGATGCCAATCACAATCTGGGCGTCATAGCGCTGGAGCGCGATGATGCAGCCGTTGGAGTGGACTATTTTCGTGCCGCCCGCGACGAAGCACCCGGCCACTGGCAATACTGGATCAGTTACCTGGATGCTTTGAGGCGCTATGGCCTGCTCTGGGAGGCGGCCCAGGTGCTGGAAGACGCCCGCCGCGCCGGGCTGGCACCCGACGCGGTTGACGAGGTGCTTGAGCGCTTGCTCGAGTCGGCCCCTGTCGCCAGGTCTGGCGCATCTTTGGCGACCCACGCGGACACCCCGGAGCCGACAGGCGCAGACGTTGTGGCCCTCACCAGTTTGTTGAATCAGCAGCGCTTCGCGGAGTTGGAGCTGGCGGCGCGAGACCTGGCCGGGTCCTGCCCGGACAACCCGTTTCCCTGGAAGATGCTGGTACTGGCCCAACAAGCGCAGCAACGGCAGGCAGTGGAACCGTTGCGTCGGCTGGCGCTTCTGTGCCCGGACGATGGCAGCAATCTGAATACGCTGGGCCTTGCACTGGTGGACCAGGCACGCCTGGTGGAAGCCGAGTTTTGTTTTCGCAAGGCAATTGCACTGGCGGCGCGGGACCACCTGGCCCGCTGCAATCTAGGCATGGTGTTGCACCGCCGCGGCCGACTGCAGCAAGCGCAGGAATGCCTGCGCCGCTGTATTGCGCTGGACGAGACATTTCATGTTGCACATCTCAACCTCAGTGTGGTGCTGGATGAACTCGGTCGGGTGGAAGAAGCCGAGGTCTGCGTCCGGCGTGCCCTGCAGCTCAAGCCGGACTTCGTGGAGGCCCACAACAGCCTGGGTTACCTGCAGAAGGACCAGGGGCAGGTGGAGCAGGCCGAGGTCAGCATCCGGCGTGCCCTGGCGCTGGCCCCCACAAACCGTGATGCGCACAGCAATTTGCTGTTTGTGCTGAACTACCACCCGGACTACACGGCGGAAGAAATTTTCTCGGCCTACCGCGCTTTCGATGTGCAGATCGGACTTCCTCTGCAGGCCCAGTGGTCTGCCCATGGCAATAGCCGCATCACTGCGCGGCGCTTGCGGGTCGGCTACGTCTGTGCGACCTTCAGCAACCATTCGACTCGGCATTTCCTCGAACCACTGCTGGCCCACCATGACCACCAGCGCGTGGAAGTGGTGGCGTACGCCGAAGAGCTGGTGTTGCCCGACGCGGCGACGCTGCGCTACCGGGGCTACAGCGACCAGTGGGTCGTCACCACCGGCATGTCGGACGAGGCGCTGGCGCAGCGCATCAGGGACGATGGCATTGACGTGCTGGTAGACATCGCAGGCCACACCCGCGGCAACCGTCTGGGGGTGTTTGCGCGCAAACCCGCCCCGGTATCGCTGCACTGGCTGGATTTTGGTGCCACCACCGGCCTGAGTGCGATCGACTACTACCTCGCGGATACCTGGAGCGCGCCACCCGGCAGCGATGCTCTCTTCGCAGAAGCGCCCTGGCGCTTGCCAGTGCCAGCACTGGTGTACCGGCCCGGCCCCGGCATGGGCCCGGTAAGCAGTTTGCCCGCGCTGGAGCGCGGATACATCACTTTTGGCACGCTCACCCGGGCGATACGCATCAACCACCGGACGGTGCGGGTGTGGGCTCGAATATTGCAGCGGGTTGACAACGCGCGCCTGGTGATCGACAGCGGGAACTTCAAGAGCCCGGCTGCGCAACAAGCACTGCAGGACAAATTTGTCGCCCACGGAATTGACCCGGCACGGCTGGCAATCGGCTGCCATAGCCCGCCGTGGGACGTGCTGCGTTCGCTGGACATTGGCCTGGATTGTTTCCCGCACAACTCGGGTACTACGCTGTTCGAGATGTTGTACATGGGGGTCCCCTACGTGACGCTGGCAGGCCGTCCGAGCGTGGGCAGACTTGGTAGTGCGATTCTGGAAGGCATCGGTCGGCCAGAGTGGATCGCCGACTCGGAGTCGGCCTATGTGGAGCTTGCCGTTGCACTGGCGCGTGACCTGCCGCATCTGACCAATCTGCGCGCGCGACTGCGTGCGGACATGCAGGGCAGCCCTCTGATGGACGAGCCCGGTTTTGCGCGCCATGTCGAAGCGGCCTATGCCCAAATGTTCGAACGCTGGAGCCAGTCGCAGCCGGTCGACTTCAGCCTCTCTGCTGAAGGTCGGGCTGCGCCTGGAGCGCCCGCCAATATTGAAGCATTGACGCAAACTGCGCTGCAGCAAAGCATGCAGCTGGCGCTGGCGCACCATCGGGCTGGGCAACTGGATGCTGCGCAGGTGTTGTACCGCACCATTCTGGACCTGCGCCCCGACCACCCCGACGCCAACCACAACCTGGCAGTCATTACGCTGGAAGGGGGCGACGCGCACAGCAGCCTGCCTTACTTCCGCAAAGCGCAGGCCGCGCAACCCGGTAACTGGCAGTATTGGCTGAGTTGTTTCGACTGCCTGCTGCAGGCGCGCGAATACGCCGCTGCCACCAGCATGCTGGAGCTCAAGCGGCGTTTCGGATTGGCCGTGCCGGCCATGGAGGAACTGATCGAACGTCTGGTGCTGGCCCGGTTCACACATCAATCGGAGGCTACGCCAGCGCTGCCGGTACCTGGTGCGGCTCGGGTGCCAGCGCGCCAATCTGCGCCGACCCGCAAGGCAAAATCCCAGCCGCCACCGGCGCAGGTGAGCCGCATTGAAGCGCTCTTCAAGCAGGAGCGCCTGGCCGAGGTGGTGGCGCTGTCCGGCACGCTCACGCGGCGCTACCCCTTGGCCGCTTTTGGCTGGAAAGCACTCGGCGCTGCGCTGGTGAATCTGGGCCGGTTTGTCGAGGCCTTGCCGGCGCTGCAGAATGCGGTTGAGTGTTCGCCCGGTGACGCTGGCGCGTTGAGTAATCTGGGCTTTGCCTTGCAGAACCAGCGCCGCCCGGTGGAGGCGGAGGTTAGCTTGCGCCTTGCGCTGAAGTACCGGCCGCAGTTCGCATCGGCGGTCATCAACCTCGGGGCGACCGTGCTGAGCCAGGACCGGTACGAAGAGGCGGCCGTGTTGTACCAGCAGGGGCTGGCGATAGAGCCCGGCTACATTCCAGCGCACAGCCACCTGGCGCAGGTGTTTGATGAGCAGGGGCGGCTGGTGGAAGCGGTAGCCGGTTTCCAGAAAACACTCGATCTGCTGGCTGCGTGTACCGAAGGCAGCACGGTAGCGCGTATGGCGGTAACGCAGGCGCACGCGCACCAGGGCCTGTGCAGTGCGTTTGCCAAGTTGGCCGATTTCGAGCGGGTCGTGTCCGAGGCCGACAAGGCACTGGCGTTATTGCCGGACGACGCCGTGTTGTGGGAGAAGCGCCTGTATGCGTTGTCGTACCACCCAGACCTCAGCGCTGCCGATATCTTTGCCGAGTTTGTCCGTTGGGGCGATCGCTTCGCAGCACCGACCAGCGATTTCTCCGCTCATGACCGGACACCGGGGCGTCGGCTCAAAGTGGCTTATGTCTCGCCGGACTTCCGGCGCCACACATCGCGCTTTTACTTCCTGCCCTTTTTTGCCAATCACGACCACACCGTGGTGGAGATTTTTGCCTATTCCAACGTCAAGGTCGAAGACGAGTTCAGCGCCCGGTTCAAACAGGTGTTCGACCACTGGCGCGACATCCGCGAGTGTTCCGACGAAGAGGTGGCGGCAATGGTGCGTGCCGACGGCATTGATATCCTGGTCGATGGCTGCAACCATATGCGCGACGACCGGCTGGGTGTTTTTGTATTGAAGCCGGCCCCGATCCAGGTGACCTGGCTCGGAGCCGCGTGGACCACCGGTCTCCAAGCGGTCGACTATGTATTGTTCGACCCGTATATTGCGCCTGCGCATACCCTGGCGCGGGAGAAAATTGTGCGCTTGCCACACTGCTTTGTTCCGTTTCAGGCGCTGGTCGACACCGATTTGCCAGCGCCGCCGCCGTGTTTGAAGAACGGCTATGTGACGTTCGGTTATTCCGGGCGTACCGAACGGCTGAACCAGCATACTTTCCGGGTATGGGGTGAGATACTGCGCCGCATGCCAACGGCCCAATTGGTGCTTGACTTCCGCCATTTTGTCGACCCGCTGAACCGCCAGCATTTCGAGACCTTGATGGCGCGCCACGGGCTTGGCCCGGACCGGGTGGTGATGCGCAACAGCAGCAACATCTTCAAGGGCCTGCACGACTTCGACATCCTGCTGGACTGTTTCCCGCACAGCGGTGGCACCATGCTGGTGGACGCGTTGTGGATGGGTGTGCCGGTGCTCACGCTGGCCGGCCGGCCCCCGCTGGGCCGCATCGGCACCACCTTCGTAACCAACATCGGCTTGCCCGAGTGGGTGGCCGCCAGCGAGCAAGAGTACATCACCAAAGCCTGCGCTTTTGCGGCCGATAGCGGGGCGCTGACCGCGCTGCGCGCAGGCATGCGTGCGCGCATGCTGGCATCGCCGTTGATGGATGGCCCGGGCTTTGCACGCGGTGTAGAAGCGGCATACCAGGGGATGTGGTCGCGTTTCTGCGCTGGTGAACCACCATCCGCACTGGCAGTGGACGCATGAAAGCCGTGATTCTTGCCGGAGGCCTGGGTACCCGCATCTCGGAGGAGACGCACCTGCGGCCGAAACCGATGATTGAGGTGGGTGGCAAGCCTATCTTGTGGCACATCATGAAGATGTATTCGGCCCATGGCGTGCAGGATTTTGTGATCTGCTGCGGCTACAAGGGCTACATCATCAAGGAATACTTTGCCAACTACTTCCTGCACATGTCGGATGTGACCTTCTGCATGGCCAACAACCAGATGGAAGTGCACCGCAAACACGCGGAGCCCTGGCGCGTTACGTTGGTGGACACCGGCGACAGCACCATGACCGGCGGCCGCTTGAAGCGCGTGGCGGAGTATCTGCAGGATGAAGACGCGTTCTGTTTCACCTATGGAGATGGGGTGTCTGATCTCGACATTGCGCAGTCGATACGGTTTCACCGTAGCCACGGCAAACTGGCCACGGTGACGGCCGTGCAACCGCCGGGGCGCTACGGTGCGCTGCAAATGGCAGGCGCGAACGTTACCGGTTTTACCGAGAAGCCGCGTGGAGATGGCGGTTTGATCAACGGCGGTTTTTTCGTCTTGTCGCCACTTTGCCTGCAGCGAATTGCGAACGACAGTACCTACTGGGAGATCGACCCCCTGGCCAGTCTGGCCGCCGATGGTGAACTGATGGCCTTCGAGCATGCCGGCTTCTGGCAACCCATGGATACCCTGCGCGAGAAGAATCTGCTGGAAGAGTTATGGCTCTCCGGCAAGGCCCCCTGGAAGGTTTGGGAATGAGCCGTAGGGCCGCTCCCAAGGCTCATAGCACCGCAATGCGCAGCATGGAGGTGTTCCGAATGAGCCGTAGGGCCGCTCCCAAGGCGCATAGCGTCGTGGCGCTTGCGCGAAGGTGTTCCGAATGAGCATTGGAGCGGCTTTCACTGTGCTGGAGACACCATTGGCCGGTGTGCTGCAGGTGCAGCGCCATGCGCTTGGCGACGCGCGGGGGTTTCTGTCGCGGCTGTTCTGTGCGCAGGAGTTGGCGTCCTGCGGCTGGCATAAACCTATCGCCCAGATCAACCATACCTGGACCCAGGGGCGTGGCACGGTGCGTGGCCTGCATTACCAGCGCGCACCCCACGCAGAAATGAAGCTGGTGAGCTGCCTGCGCGGCGAGGCCTGGGATGTGGTGGTGGACCTGCGTCCCGACTCACCTACCTATCTGCAGTGGCACGCCGGGCACCTGTCGGCCGCCAACCATTGCGCCATGCTGGTACCCGAAGGGTGTGCACATGGCTTTCAAACCCTGTCAGACGATGTCGATCTGCTGTATTGCCATTCGATGCCTTACACGCCGGACGCGGAGGCGGGGCTGCATGTGCTGGACCGTCGCCTGGGCATCCGGTGGCCATTGCCGGTGGCGCAGTTGTCGCCGCGCGATGCGCAGCACCCTATGCTCGATACCAGGCTGGAAGGGAAAAACACGTGAACTGCCGACACTGTGGGGCCCTCTTGCAAGTGCCGTTCCTCGACCTGGGCAGCGCGCCGCCGTCCAACGCCTACATAACCGCCGCCAGGCTGAGCGCGCCCGAGACCTGGTACCCCTTGCGCCTGCTGGTGTGTACGACGTGCTGGCTAGTTCAGACCGACGACTATGCCGGACGCGACGTGTTTTTCGGCGATGACTACGCTTATTTCAGTTCGTTTTCCAGCTCGTGGTTGCGGCATGCGCAAACCTATGTGGGCGAGATGCAGCAGCGGTTCACGCTCGGGGCCCACAGTGTGGTGGTGGAGGTCGCCGCCAACGACGGCTACCTGCTGCAGTATGTGCAGCGCGCAGGTCTGCCTTGTTACGGTATTGAGCCTACCGCGAGCACTGCTACTGCGGCCCGAGCCCGGGGCATCGAGATCGTCGAGCGCTTCTTTGGTGTGGCACTGGCACAGGAGTTGCGCGGCCAGGGTCGGCAGGCAGACCTGATGGTGGCCAACAATGTGCTGGCCCACGTACCCGACATCAACGATTTTGTGGCCGGGTTTGCCGGGCTTCTCAAGCCTCAGGGAGTGGCGACGTTCGAGTTCCCGCATCTGCTGGCTATGGTGCAGGGATGCCAGTTCGACACCGCATACCACGAGCACTATTCCTACCTGTCGCTTACCGCCGTGCGCCGCATCTTTGCCGCCAATGGCCTGGTAGTGTTCGATGTGCAACACCTGCCCACCCACGGGGGTAGCCTGCGCGTGTTTGCGCAGCGCTTCGACACCGGTGCCCACAGCATGGGCATTGGTGTGGCCGAAGTGCTCGCGCACGAGCACCGGGCCGGGGTAGCCAGCGCCGGTTTCTACCAGGGCTTTCAGGCACAGGCAGTGCGGATCAAACACGCATTTTTATCTTTCCTCTTGCAGGCCAGGCGCGACGGCAAGACGGTGGCCGCGTATGGAGCGGCCGCCAAAGGAAATACCTTGTTGAACTTCTCCGGCGTGCGGCCCGATCTGCTGGCCTATGTAGTGGACCGCAACCCGGCCAAGCAGGGCAAGTTCATGCCCGGCAGCCAACTCCCGATCGTGGATGAGAACCACTTGCAGCTTCACCGTCCTGACTGGGTGCTGATATTGCCTTGGAACCTTGGTGCGGAGGTTATGGCGCAACTTGCCTATATTGGTGCCTGGGGCGGGCAGTTCGTGACCGCAGTGCCGCATTTGCAAATCTGGCCCGCGCATGGTCCGCTGCCCACGGCAGCCCGGTAGCTGCATGAAAGTTCTCGTTACCGGTGCCAGTGGATTCCTCGGGCAGCTTGTGCTCGCAGCGCTGCAGCACTCTGGCATTGCTGCGGTGGCGCTGGCCCGTACCCGCCCACGCGATCTGGCCGGGGCGCAATTTGTGGCAGGCGACCTGCTGGAACACGCGGACCTTGCAACAATGGTGCAGCGCGCCGAAGCCAGCCACCTGCTGCACCTGGCGTGGGTCACCGAACATGGGGTCTACTGGTCATCCCCGTTGAACTTCCGCTGGGTTGATGCCACCACCCGCCTGGTGGAAGCCTTTTGCCAGGCTGGGGGGAAACACGCCGTGGTGGCGGGTACGTGCGCCGAATACGACTGGGGCCATGGGATCTGCCGAGAAGACACGACACCCCTGAACCCTGCTACTTTGTATGGTGTGGCCAAAGATGCAACGCGCCGCCTGGTGGTGGCCTCGTGTGCCCGGCATCAGGTACGTTGCGCCTGGGCACGAATATTTTTTCCCTACGGGGCCGGGGAGACTTCAACGCGACTGGTTCCGTCGCTGGTCGATGTGTTGCGCGGGCAACGTGCACCGTTCGGGATCAGTGCAACCGTGTACCGCGATTTTTTGCATGCGCATGATGTGGTGCAAGGCTTGTTGACACTGCTGCAAACCGATGCGCAGGGTTGCTACAACATCAGCGCAGGCCAGCCGGTGCAGCTCGCCTGCCTGGTGCACGCGCTGGCGCAACTTTTGGATGCCGATCCGCGCC
>JANOCN010000868.1:0-6917 GCA_031412185.1 Betaproteobacteria bacterium
CTCGCGGCGGCTGGGCCACGCGCCTGGGGAACCGGACCGGGCACCGCTGCTGCGCTGGTGCGCTGCGGTGTGGAGAGCGGCTTGATTGACGTGCCGCAAGCCGACAGCGGCCAGTTCGATTCAGAAGCTCTGTGGGCGGCGGTTGCGCCGCAGGTGCGCCCAGGCGATCGCGTGCTGATAGTGCGCGGCGAGGATACCGCTCTCGTGCAAGCGCCAACCGGCGAATCGGCCGGGGCACCGGCAGGGTTCGGGCGCGACTGGTTGGCCCGCCGTCTGGAGCAGGCCGGGGCGTTGGTGGAGTTTGTGGCGGTGTATCAGCGACGCGTACCAACTCTCCTGCCGCACCAGATCGCCCAGGCCCAGGCGGCCGCGCGCGATGGCTCGGTCTGGTTGTTCACCAGCGCTCAGGCGGTAGCCCATCTAGGGGTTTGCCTGGCACAGCAAAATTGGGGGACGTCGCGTGCGCTGGCAACACATTCCCGGATTGCTGCGGCCGCGCGTGCCGCCGGATTCGGTGTTGTTTGGGAGTCACGGCCGAGCATTCCCGATGTGGTGGCATCGATAGAATCAGGCGGATGAACGTTGACCCCGCCGCACTGCCTACGCCCGACGTCGGCGCGGGTGCTGGCGCAGGCTTTCAGACCGCACCGGTGACCCCTGTTACTGGCGTGCCAGTGGTGTTTTCCCGTCCGTCAGCGCTGGCCTGGGTAGCGCTGGCAGTGGCCCTGGTTGCCAGCGTCGCCAGCGCCATGTTGTGGCAGCGCGTGTAGGCGATGCGCGAACAACTTGCGCGCCAAAGCGCAGACGCGGGTGTGCAGGCAGTGGAAGCGCGCACGGTCGCGCGCCAGGCCCAGGAACTTGCGCGCGAGACCGCTGCCCGGCTGGCGGTGTCAGAAGTCAAACTCAGCGAAGTGGCGTTGCAGCGGACCCAGCTGGAAGACCTGATCCAGAGCCTGTCGCGTTCGCGCGACGAGAATCTGGTGGTGGACATTGAGTCTGCTGTGCGTCTGGCCCAGCAGCAGGCCCAACTTACCGGCAGTGTGGAGCCATTGGTGGCGGCACTCAAAAGCGCGGACCAGCGTGTGGCGCGTGCGGCCCAGCCCAGATTGGCGCAACTGCAGCGCGCCATCGCGCGGGACCTCGTGCGTATCACGGCCACGGCGGTTTCGGACACGCCGGCCCTGTTGGCTCGCATCGACGAATTGCTGCGCCTGGCCGATGATCTGCCCCTGGTCAACGCGGTGGCGAGCGTGAGTGCCAGCGGTTCCCTGAAGCGCCTGGACAACGAGTCGGTGCCACGCTGGTGGCAACGTGGCCTGCAACTGGTGGGCGAGGAGGCCCGGAACCTGTTGCGGGTGAGCCGGATCGAGCAACCCGAGGCTGCCCTGCTGTCGCCCGAGCAGTCCTTTTTTGTCCGGGAAAATTTCAAACTCAAGCTACTCAATGCGCGCCTGGGTCTGCTGGCGCGCCAGCTCGACTCTGCGCGTGCAGACATGGCCTCGGCCTCGGCATCGCTGTTCAAATACTTCGACCCCGCGTCGCGCAAGTCGCAGTCGGCGGCCGGCCTGTTGCAACAGATCCAGGCTCAGATGAAGACCTTGGAGTTGCCGCGTGTGGACGACACGTTGGCGGCCTTGACTACCGCCGCAGCCGGACGTTGACCCGGCGGGTACTGACAACCATGCGTATTGCCCTGTGGTTGCTGGCCCTGTTCGGTGTTGCTGTAGCCGCAGCACTGTTCGCGGGCGACAACCCTGGCTCCATCACGCTGTTCTGGCCGCCCTACCGGATTGACCTTTCGCTGAACCTGGTGCTGTTGCTGTTGCTCGGTACGTTCCTGACACTTCACCTTGCGCTGCGCGCCATGGCAGCGTTGTTTGCCATACCGCATGAGGCGCGCTCATGGCGGTTGCGTCAACGTGAGCGCGGCATGCAGACTGCGTTGTTGGATGCCTATTCGCAGCTCGTGGCAGGGCGCTTCGTGCGGGCCCGAAAGGCGTCTGAATCGGTGCTGGTGCAGTTGCGCTCGCTTGAGGCGGGGGGTGAAAAACTGGCCTACGCGGGGCGCCTGCGGTCAGTGGCGCATCTGCTGGCTGCCGATGCCGCACATGCCCTGCAAGATCGCAGCGCGCGCGATCAGCACTACCAGTCGGCACTCGAATCTCCCGCACGCGGCAGCACACCCGAGACGCGCGAGGGTGCGCACCTGCGTGCCGCCCGGTGGGCATTGGACGACCGAGACGCGGTGCTGGCGCTGCAGCTGCTGGACGAAATGGGGCAGGGCCCCGCGCGCCGAACGCTGGCGCTGCGACTGCGGCTCAAGGCCGCACGCATGGCCAGACATACCCAAGGGGCGCTCGAGACGGCGCGACTGTTGTCAAAACACCGGGCCCTGTCGCCGATGGCTGCGGCGGGGGTATTGCGTGGTCTGGCGATCGAGCTGCTCGACGGTGCGCATGATCCGGCCCAACTGCAAAGGGCATGGGCACAGCTCGATTCCAGTGAGAGGGCCATGTCCGATGTAGCCATCCACGCTGCCGAACGGCTGGTCACGCTGGGAGGCGACCCGGTATTGGGGCGTCAGTGGTTGTTGCCGGTCTGGGACGCCATGCAGTCGCGCGCAGACGCCTTGACCCCAGCGCAAAGCGTCGGTCTGGTGAGGGCGCTCGAGCGCGGGTTCGCCACCTCTGGCGGCGCACCAGACCCTGCCTGGCTGACGCGTATTGAGTCGGTACAGCTGAATAGTCCTGGGGACCCGCTGCTGCAGTACCTGGCTGGCGTAACGTGCATGCGCCTGCAGCTCTGGGGCAAGGCGCGCCAGTTACTGACGCAGTCACTGACCAGATTGCAGGACGCCGCGTTGCGCCGCGATGCCTGGCGCCTGCTGGCCGAACTGGCGCAGCAACACGGCGACACAGAAGCCGCTACCCAGGCCTGGAGAAACGCTGCACAGTCGTTGCCCGCCGGGCCAGGTTTGTGACCGGAGCCCGACGGCGCCGACTCAACCAGCCGTCTGTTCGAACGGCAGTGTCATGTTGCGCAGGTCGCGTTTGGTCTCGACCAGCACCAGCGGGCCGTCGTCTACCAGCGGTAACACCTGGCGTTCACGCGGCACATGGATGGCTGTCGGCTGGGCGGCGATGGCCAGTTGGACTGCGCTTATCTTCTCGGCATCTGAATTGATCCAGCGCAGCCCGCTGCTTTGGGCTACCTGGTCCAATTCGTCCATTGGCAAAACAAAAGGCTGTACCTTTGGCAGACCGCCTTGCATTGGAGCTGTTGCACCCATTGGTGGTTGAGCCGCGACCGTTGGCGTAGGCGATGGAGCCGGTGCAGTTGCTGGCGCGACAGCGCCGACCTCGACCGAAGCAGCGGTTTGCGCGAAACCTTCCAGTGGCTGCTGTTGGTCCCGCGACGGACGATCCTGGCGATCTTCCCCGCCATCGCGCGCACTGCGCTCGCCGCGTGGCCCGCGTTCGCGGCCGTAACGGTCGCGAGAGCGCTTCTCGCGTCCCTCGGTTCCTTCATTGCGGGCTGATGGCTGGTCGCCATTGGCCGCCATGCCATGGGCGCTTTCGGCACCTGCGTCTTGCGGCCGGTCGCCCATCAGCGCCGCGCCGTTGGCGAGGTTCGCGCCATCGCCATTGACCGATGTTGTCGACTGCCGATCCGGATTGTCTCGACGCGGGCGGCGTTCGTTGCGGCCCTCTCGGCCTTCTCGCACATCGGTGCCGGGTTCAGGGCGTCCGTCTACCGCTACCTCGCTGCGGTCGCCACCCGCACGCTCGCTACGGTCAGCGCCGCGCTCATTGCGGGGGGGTCGGTCACCGTTTTCCGTCCGCTCCGATCCACGGCCACGTTCTGCCGAGCGTTCGCCACGGCCACCGCGGTCCCCCCCGGAGCGTTCGCCGCGCTCGGTATTGCGCGCCGGGCGGTCCGGACGCTGCTCGGCGCGTGGTACCTCTGTTGACGGTGTTGCCGCTGTCCCGTGGGACAGTGATGCATCGGCGAGCGCGCCATTTGGTGCTCCCTCGTCAGCGCGGTCACGTTGCCCTTGCGCTGGTCTGTCGCCACGACCGCGACCACCGCGGCCGCCGCGACCACGGGCTTCGCCGCGCCCCTCGCCACGACCTTCAGCACGGCCGTCGCTGCGAGCTTCACCGCGCCCGTCACCCCGCGCGCCATCGCGACCCTCTGTCCGGCGCGGCTCACGCGGTGCGCGTGGTTCGGTTTTCGCGTCGGTTTTTGCGACCTCCGGAGCTTTGCCGGTAGTTGCAGCGGGAACGGGTGTACCAAACAGGTTTTTTATCCAGCCGAAGAAACCAGTTTCTGCCGGTGCCGGTGGGGGGCTCGGCGCTACTGCCACTGGTACCGGCCGCGCGGGTGTGAAGGCCGGCTTGATGACCTCGGGCTTGGGTACCGCCACAGGCGCGGGCGCATCCGGCAACACCCCTTTGATAATCGGCGTCTGCTTGTTGGTCGGCTCCTGCGAACGACGCGTTACCGAGGTGGGATCTTCCACCTGGTCGGCCATCTTGTAGCTCACTTCCATGCCGTCCAGCCGTGGGTCGTCGTGCTTCAGGCGCTCCAGCTTGTAATTCGGTGTTTCCAGCGTTTTGTTGGGCACCATCAGCACGTTGATACGCTGCTTGAGTTCGATTTTGGCGATCTCGGTGCGTTTTTCATTGAGCAGATACGAAGCAACATCCACCGGCACCTGGCAAAGTACCGACGCAGTGTTGTCCTTCAGCGACTCCTCCTGGATGATGCGCAGAATCTGCAGTGCAGAGCTCTCGGTGTCGCGGATATGGCCCGAGCCGCCACAACGCGGGCAGGGGATCGATGCGCCTTCGCTGAGCGCCGGACGCAGGCGCTGGCGGCTCATCTCCATCAAGCCGAATTTGCTGATCGAGCCAAACTGGACCCGGGCGCGGTCTTGCCGCAAGGCGTCGCGCAGGCGGTTTTCGACGTCGCGCCGGTTACGGCTTTCTTCCATGTCGATGAAGTCGATCACGATCAGGCCACCCAGATCGCGCAGGCGCATCTGACGTGCTACTTCTTCGGCGGCCTCCAGATTGGTGCGGGTGGCTGTCTCTTCGATATCGCCACCGCGGATGGACCGTGCGGAGTTCACGTCCACCGACACCAACGCTTCGGTATGGTCGATAACGATCGCACCGCCGCTGGGCAACTGCACCGTGCGGGCGTAGGCCGATTCGATCTGGTGCTCGATCTGGAACCGCGAGAACAGGGGCGCATCGTCGCGGTAGCGCTTCACGCGGGCAGCGTGCTCGGGCATGACGTGGGCCATGAACTGCTGGGCCTGGTCGTACACATCGTCGGTGTCGATCAGGATGTCGCCGATGTCATGGTTGAAATAGTCACGGATCGCGCGGATAACCAGAGATGATTCCTGGTAGATCAGATAAGCACCTTTACCGCCTTTGGCTGCACCATCAATGGCGTTCCAGAGTTTGAGCAGGTAGTTCAGGTCCCATTGCAACTCTGGCGCGCTGCGGCCAATGCCGGCGGTGCGTGCAATGATGCTCATGCCGTTGGGGTATTCGAGCTGGTCCAGCGCTTCCTTGAGCTCAGTCCGGTCGTCGCCTTCGATGCGCCGCGACACGCCGCCGCCACGCGGGTTGTTGGGCATCAGCACCACGTACCGCCCGGCCAGCGACACAAATGTGGTCAGCGCCGCGCCCTTGTTGCCACGTTCTTCCTTCTCCACCTGCACCAGCATCTCCTGGCCTTCGCGAATGGCGTCCTGGATACGCGCCTGGTTGACCTGCACGCCCTGGGCGAAATAGGTGCGCGAGATCTCCTTGAACGGCAAAAAGCCATGGCGGTCTTCGCCGTAGTCGACGAAACAGGCTTCAAGTGACGGCTCGACGCGGGTCACCACTGCTTTGTAGATGTTGCCTTTGCGTTGTTCGCGCCCTTCAATCTCGATTTCGTAGTCGAGCAGTTTCTGCCCGTCCACAATCGCCAGCCGGCGTTCTTCTGCCTGGGTGGCGTTGATCAGCATCCGCTTCATGGAATCGTTCCTCTTCGTGCATCGAGCCAATACGGTCCAGCGTTTCGCTGTGCGTGCATTGCTCCGGGTCTTTCGACCGATTACATGCTCATGACGAGCTAACGATGCCTGGACAAACGGTTCGAGTCGATGGAATTGCCGCGGGCCTCTGACTCAAATAATGAGCCGTGGCGTTGGCCTGGGGATGGGGGCGAGGGGATGCTGCCGTGAATACGCCGCCAGAGCGGGGGCGTGTTTTGCCCACACTATGGGCGCAGTGGGTCGTGCCAAACCAGGCAGCAACGCAGCAAGGCGTCGCAACATGGCAAGGACCAGTCCCATCAACACAAACATTTCGCTCAAATCCGTCTGCGAGCTTGGGGCTGGCAGAGCTTGGTATTCCATATCGGTGATTCGAATCGTCGGCGCAATCCGGTTCTCCCGTCGACCACCACAGGCAGATGGCTTGTGATTTGTCGTTGAGGCGAGCCGAAGGCATCGACCTGCCAGCGAGGCTTGTGAAGGACTGTGGACTAAACTCCAGACAAATCAACCACTTGCAGCACGTCGCTAGTGAAACACATTATAGGGGGCAATCCAACGCTCCCAGCGGCAGAAGTCAAGACCCTCCGGGTTGACGAAGACGACTCCGGGCAGCGCCTGGACAACTATCTCGTGCGCCACCTCAAAGGCGTTCCCAAGACGCATATCTACCGCATCATCCGCAGTGGCGAAGTGCGCGTCAACAAGGGGCGTGCTGCCGTGGACCGGCGTGTTGAGGCAGGCGACTTGGTACGCCTGCCGCCGGTTCGCACTTCCCTGCGAGCACTCGTCAAAGCGCAAGTTATGGCGGGGACCGCCGCTGGTTTGGCCGAGGATGCCGATTTGGCTGGCCCTGAAC
>JANOCN010000869.1:0-3062 GCA_031412185.1 Betaproteobacteria bacterium
CAAATTGGATGATGGGATCTGCCATGGGGATCGACTCGGGTTGGTATTTGGGAGGCGCGTCGGCAGGCACGCTCAGCGTTGCTTGCCTTTGTTGACCTGTTTTTCGACCCAGATGCTGTAACGCGACATCGAGAAGCAGAATGCAAAATAGATCAGGGCGATGAAAAGGTAGCCTTCAATCTTGAACGGGCGCCAGTTGGCGTCGGAGTTCAGCGCCAGCGTCAACGCGCCCGTCAGCTCATACAGGCTCACGATGGTTACCAGCGAAGTGTCCTTGAACAGACCGATAAAGTTGTTCATGATGCTGGGAACCACCATGGCAAGGGCCTGCGGCAGCACGATCTTGACCTGTGTCTGCCAGTACGACAGGCCCAGCGTGGCGGCCGCCTCGAGTTGCCCCTTCGGTATGGCCTGCAGACCGCCGCGGATTACCTCGGCCATGTAGGCGGCGGCAAACAGCGTGATACCCACCAGCACCCGGATGAGCACGTCAATCGACCAGCCCTGAGGCATGAACAACGGAAACATGAACGAGGCCATGAAGAGCACCGAGATCAGCGGAACACCGCGTATCAATTCGACGTAAATGGTGCAAAAGGTGCGGATCGCGGGCAGGCTGGAACGCCTTCCGAGCGCGACCGCCATGGCAATTGGAAACGCCATCACCATCGATAAGGATGCCAGCAGAATCGTCAATGGCAAGCCGCCCCAACGATCTGTCTCCACCTTGGACAGGCCCAACACATTGCCATACATCAGGGCGAAGAACAGCGCCAGCACCGCAGCCCAAAGCACCACCAGCCATGATTTCCAGAACGCCCGGGTGCAACTGGCCACCAGCAGCCCCAGCATCAGGGCCGTAGCCACCAGTGGGCGCCACTGCTCCTCATAGGGGTAACGCCCGAACAGGATGATGCGGTACTTTTCGGCCACCACGCCCCAGCAGGCGCCGACACCATCGACCCGGCAGGCCTCGAAGTTGGGTAACCACGCAGCCCGGAATACGGCCCAGCTCAGAAACTGCGGAATGGCATAGAGCAGCACAGCGCCGACGATGATGGTCATGAGGCCGGTGCCCCAACTGCTGAAAAGATTGAAACGTATCCATGCCACCAGCCCTTCGGTCTGAACCGGGGCCGGCCGCGAGGCGATGGGTTGAAACGTCAAGGCGTCCATGGTGTCGGCCCCCACGTTCCGCACTGCGTGTCGTCACAGCCCCCCATGGGGGCGTTCGCTTGCTTGAAGCGGTTCTGCGCTGCGCTCATGTCATCTCTCCTTGATCGCTGAACGGGTGTTGTACCAGTTCATCAGCAACGACGTGGTCAACGATGTAGTCAGGTAGACCAACATCACGATGGCAATACATTCCACTGCACGCCCGGTCTGGTTGAGCGCCGTGTTGGCGATAGACACGACGTCGGGGTAACCAATAGCGACCGCGAGCGACGAATTCTTGGTGAGGTTGAGAAACTGGTTGGTCATCGGCGGGATGATCACGCGCAGCGCTTGAGGCAACTGCACCAGTTGCATCGACTGGCCCTGGTTGAGCCCCAGCGCCGCGGCGGCTTCGCCCTGGCCGCGCGCCACCGACGAGATGCCCGCACGCACTACCTCGGCCACAAACGCCGCCGTGTAGACGGTGAGGCCGATCAGGACCGATAGAAATTCCGGCGTCAATGAGCCACCGTTCTCAATGGCGAAGTCACCCTTGACCGGAGAGTTGAAGTCTGCTGGTGCTCCCCCGGCCAGCCACCCGGCCAGACCGAACAGAAAAAACAATGCGACGGGCACCCAGAACATGCTGCGCAGCTTGCCGGTAGCTTCGAATTGCCGGTAGGCCCATTTCCGGTAGACAAACGCCACCGCCGCACCTGCCAGCAGGCCGATGGCACCCCACAAATGGCCGGTCTGCCACACCGGAATCGGGAAACTCAAGCCTCCTTTGCTCAGAAACAGCGGCCCCAGCGTCCACGCCTCCGCCGCAGCGGGTAGCGCCTCGGTAAACAACAGATACCACATCAACAACTGGAGCAGCACCGGCACGTTGCGGAAGAACTCCACATAGGCATAACACAAGCCGCGCACCAGCGCGTTGCGTGAAAAGCGCCCCACACCCAGCAAGGTGCCCAGCACCGTCGTCAGAATGATGCCCAGGATGGCGACCCGCAACGTGTTCGTCAGGCCAACCAGAAAGGCCTGCCAATATGGCTCGCTGGAGTCAAATGGGTACAGGCTTTCGCCAATATCGAAACCAGCCGGGCTCTTGAGAAAGTCGAAGCCGCTCTGGATGCCGCGCACCTGCATGTTGTGCATGGTGTTGCTGGCCAGCCACCAGACTCCGAGCCCCACCGCTCCGATCGCGATGATCTGGTACACCAGGCCTCGAAAAGCCTGACTGCGCCAGGACCAGCTCTTCTTCTTTGGAGGGGACTTTTGGGTCATACGAAGTGCTCGGGAAGCGCTCATTCAAAGCGGGGACACCAAAAAAAAGCCGCCGCCGGGCCACACGAAGTGCACCGACAGCAGCTTTTTGCCAGCCTGGGCGAGCTGCGTTAGCGGATTGGGTAGGCGTACATAAGGCCGCCCTTGTTCCACAGGTTGTTCACGCCGCGTGGCAGGTTCAATGGCGTTTTCGGGCCGACATTGCGCTCAAAACTCTCGCCGTAGTTGCCAACTGCCTTGATGGCGCGTGCCAGCCACTCTTTGTCCAAGCCCAGCAATTTGCCGGTGTCTTCGTTGCCGCCACCCAGCATGCGCTGTACCACCGGATCGGTGCTGGACTTCATCTGGTCCACGTTGGCCTGCGTCACGCCATATTCTTCCGCTTCCAGCATGCCGTAGAGCACCCACTTGACGATGGCGAACCACTCATCGTCACCGCGGCGCACCATCGGGCCGAGCGGTTCCTTGGACACCAGGTCCGGCAGGATGACGTGGTCGGCAGGGGTGGTCGCCACCTTGTTGCGGATGGAGGCCAGCCCCGAAGCGTCCGTGGTGTACGAGATGCAGCGGCCGGCAAAGTAGGCGGCGGTCGCAGCCTCTTCCTTCTCGAACACCACCGT
>JANOCN010000870.1:0-6722 GCA_031412185.1 Betaproteobacteria bacterium
CCGCTGGCGGACTACGTGGCGCGTGAGGCGCGGGTGGCCGATCTCGTGGTTACCGGGCTTGCTTCGGGCGGACTGCTGGACGCGTCAAACACCGTCCACACTGGCGACCTGATCATGCAGGTAGGGCGCCCGGTATTTGTCGTACCTGCCACTGCAACCCAGCTTAGGCTGCACCGGATGGTGGTTGGCTGGAATGACACGCGCGAATCGCGCCGTGCCATTCTCGACGCTTTGCCCATGCTGAAACTAGCCGGGCAGGTCACGGTGGTGGAGATCGCGGTGCCAGAGGCCATGGACACCGCGCGCAGCCATGGCCAGGATGTCGTGCAGTGGCTCAACCAGCATGGTGTGCAGGCCGAGGCGCTCGCGCAGCCCAGCACCGGCGATGACGCCGTGGGTCTGTACACCGTGGCCCAGGACCTGGGTGCCGATGTGATCGTGGCCGGTGCCTACGGCCACAGCCGCCTGGTCGAATGGGCGCTGGGAGGTGTGACGCGCGACCTGTTGCTGCGCCAGGATTTCTGCGCGCTGCTTTCCCACTGACTGCACGCAGTGGTGGTGACGTCCGATGGCAGTGGCATAACCGCGCACCCGCAACACGGCGCGCTGGCCGACCCGTCCGTGAGGGACGGTGCAGACGTTTTGCTGGCATTGGGTGCGAACGGCTCGGTGGGGCTTCGTGCAGACGAGGCGGTGCAGCGCCTGTCCAGAAATGGCCCCAACCAGTTGCACAAGGCCGCACCCACACCCACCTGGCGCCGGTTGCTGGCGCACTTCCAGGATCCTCTTGTCTACCTGCTGGTGGCCGCCGTGGTCATTTCGCTAAGTGCCTGGGCGATCGAGGGCCTGGTCGGGTGGCCGGTGGACGCCATTGTCATAGCGGGCGTGGTCGTGCTCAACGGGATTCTGGGCTACGTGCAGGAATCCAGGGCGCAGGATGCGGTAGCCGCACTGGCCCGGGTGACGCAGGCCACTTCGGCTGTGGTGCGCGACGGCAAACAACTGCGCGTGCCCAGCACCGACCTGGTACTCGGTGACCTTCTGGTGCTGGGTGAGGGTGACGCCGTGGGGGCGGACGCACGCTTGCTCGAATCTGCATCGCTGCGGGTGTTGGAGGCGGCGCTGACGGGTGAAAGCGAGGCAGTATTGAAGAACGTCGCCACGCTGCCCCAGCCAGCAGCGCTCGGCGACCAGCTGTGCATGGTCTTCATGGGAACCAGTGTTGCGCAGGGTACCGGGCGCGCCGTGGTTACGGCAACCGGCATGGACACCCAGATCGGTTTGATTGCCCACTTGCTGGAGGCCACGGTGGAGCAGCCAACGCCGCTGCAAAAGGAGGTAACGCGGGTCGGGCGCATGCTCGGTCTGGCGGTGGTCGTCATTGCGGTGGTGGTGGTGGGAGTGATTTTGCTGGTATCCGATATTCGCGGCTTGGCCGATGTCACCCGCGTGTTGCTGCTGGGTGTGTCGCTGGCAGTGGCCGCTGTGCCCGAGGGGCTGCCGGCCATCCTCTCATTGGTGCTTGCGCTGGGCGTGCAGCGGATGGCCAAACACAACGCGATCATCAAAAAACTTTCGTCGGTGGAGACACTTGGCTCGGCTTCGGTCATCTGTTCCGACAAGACCGGTACGCTGACCCGTGCAGAGATGACGATCGAGCGGGTGCTGACTGCGTCGGGTGGCACCCGGATTACCGGGGTCGGGTACACGCCCGAGGGCCAGGTGGAACACGACGGTGCTACGTTGGGCGACGGGCCACTGCGTGCCGAGCAGATTGTGGTGCTCAGCGGCGGCAGCCTGGCCAGCAACGCCGACCTGCGCCAGGCAGCAGGTGGTGCGTGGGAGATACACGGCGACCCGACCGAGGCGGCTTTTCTGGTGGCCGAGCGCAAGCTGGGCGTGACGCAGCGGCGCGAGCAGCGCTTCGAGCGCATCGGCGAGATCCCGTTCACATCCGATCGCAAGATGATGTCGGTGGTCGAACGCGACCACGAGCACGGCGACGCGGCAGTGCTGGTGAGCAAAGGCGCGCCAGACGTGCTGCTGGAGCGCTGTACCCAGTTGCGTGTGGGCGCAGAGCAGGTTGAACTCGATGCTGCGCGGCGCGCCCGGATTCTGGCCGACGTAGACACCTTGTCCAACGCGGCGCTGCGCACGCTGGCGGTGGCATACCGCCCGCTGGAGTCAGGCGAAGACCCCCTTGCCACGAAAACTCTGGAGCACCGGCTGATTTACGCAGGTACCGTGGGCATCATCGACCCGCCGCGTGAAGAGGCTCTGCTGGCGATTGGCGAGGCACACCGGGCCGGCATCCGGGTCGTGATGATCACCGGCGACCACCCACGCACGGCAGCGCGTATCGCCGTTGATCTGGGAATCGTCGAGACCGGTGCCAGCGCATTGACGGGCCTGGAACTGGACGCGCTCGACGAGGTCGGCTTGCGGGCCGCCGTGCGTATCGTCTCGGTGTATGCGCGCGTATCGCCCAAACACAAGATGCGCATCGTCGACGCGCTGCAGGCCAACGGTGAGGTAGTCGCGATGACCGGCGACGGCGTCAATGACGCACCCGCGCTGAAGTCGGCCGACATCGGTATCGCCATGGGCATCACCGGAACCGAGGTGACCAAACAGGCTGCCAAGATGGTGCTGGCCGACGACAACTTTGCCACCATCGTGCAGGCGGTGCGCGAGGGGCGCGCCATTCTGGACAACATCCGCAAGTTCCTGCGCTACTTGCTGTCGTCGAACATGGGCGAGGTGCTGACCGTATTTCTGGGTGTGGTGGGGGCCAGCGTGATCGGGCTCACCTCCGCCGAGGCGGGGGGTGTGGTGCTGCCGCTGCTGGCGACGCAGCTGTTATGGATCAACCTGGTCACCGACTCCGGCCCCGCGCTGGCGATGGGCGTTGACCCGCCCGCCGACGACCTCATGTCGCGCAAGCCGCGGCACCTGAATGAGCGCCTGATCGACACCCGCATGTGGGTCAACGTGGTCCAGACCGGCTTGGTGATCGCGCTGCTGACGCTGCTGACGATGGACCTGTATTTGCCAGGCGGGCTGCTGGAGGGTACCGACGACATCAGCACGGCGCGCACGGCTGGCTTCACGGTGCTTGTATTTACCAGCCTGTTTACCGCCTTCACTGCGCGCTCGGACACCACCAGCGCGTTCGTAAATCTGCTCGCCAACCGCTGGTTGTGGGGTGCCGTCGGCCTTTCGGTAGCGCTGCAGGTGGCAGTGGTACACCTTGCATTTCTGAACCTTGCTTTTGGCACCGTGCCGTTGACGACCGACCAGTGGATGCTGTGTGTGGCAATGGCCAGCGGCGTGTTGTGGTTCAGTGAACTGGAAAAACTGGGGCGTCGCTTGTGGGCTAGATGAGCCGCCGGGCGCTGCCGACCCGCTTTTTTCTTTACTCCGTACGGTGCCGTACAGAGGAAACGCCTCAAACGGCGCAGCATGTGTGCAAGGTCTGAAGTGCGCAGGCGACAAGGGCATCGCCTTATGCCGGAGCGAATGGCCTCTAATCTCAATCCGGCCTATCAACCGACGGAGTTCAACATGAAGAATCTACTTTCCATAGGCATTGCCGCAGTGGTACTGGCGGGCCTTTCGGGGTGCGCACAAGACGGCATGATGAAGCGGGACGGCATGCAGGGGAACATGGCCATGAAAGATGGCATGGGCATGCAAATGGTGAAGATGATGGATATGAACAATGATGGAATGATTTCCAGAGACGAATTCATGAAACACCACGAGGCGATGTACGACAAGATGAAAAAAGGTGGCAACGGAATGGTCAGCATGATGGATATGCAGATGTCGATGGACCAGATGATGATGAAGAAGTGATGCGGGTCGTCGGCCGTTCCGCAGTCATGGTCACACCGAACAGCAGCTCTCGCATGCGCTCGCGCTCCGTGACGCTGGGCCAGGCGGTATCGCCGGGCACAGGCTCCACATCAGGGCGGCGGGAAATGTCAGTTTGAGTCGTCGGCGAATGGGACCAGTCGACACGCCCTTGCGCGTCGAAGCGAACCAGGTGGTAGGTCTCGTTGACAACCGTTTGCGGCTCCGCGTTGTTCAGGCGCACATACCAGTCGGCCAGACGCAGGGTCTGGCCGGCCAGCGCCGGGGCCGTTGCCTCGCCACGTGCCAGCGCGACGTACAAGGCATGCGGGACCGGGTGCACACTGCTGTCAACGTCCAGCAGAAATACATACGACGCATGTCCGGCGTCTTCGGCGCAACTGCTGCCGGCACAGGACAAAGGGTTGCGTCCCGACGCATCGGCGCTGCTGTAGACCGGTGCGAACCCGCCACCCGGAGTGCGGAAGTTGGTAGTCTGCCCCTGGTACAGGCGCGCGGCAACCCACTGCACGGCACCGTCGTAGGTGTAGGCGCGCAAGTCAAACTTCAGCGCCCGTGCGGCAGGGACGGCGTTGCCTGCAACCCTGGCCTCTGTTTCGGTTTGGTCGTTGACCATCCTCTCTCCCGGCACGACGATGGCCTGCGCGACATAGTCGCCGGCCAGGATATCCTGCCAGACCCGCTTCGTCAGCTTGTCGCCGCGGTAGGCGGCACGGCTGCCAAAGCCGGCCACCGGCTTGAAGAACAGGCCACGGCGCGCGTCCCACAGGCGCTGTGCATCGGCGGCGTGCACAACTTCGGTGTGGGGCACATGCGCCAGCAGGATCTGCTGCGTGGCTTCGGGCACCCCCAAGGCCTGCATTCGCGCGGCATCGCTGAACAACGCCAGGTGCCTCTTGTCGGCATATAACGCATGCGCGCGTGGGTGCGGCGTGAGCACCACCGCGTGTTGCAGATACGCATGGCGCAGCGCAGCGCTGGCGGCCTGTTCGAGATAGAAGTCGGTGAGCCGGTTGTAGACCAGGTCTATCGCCAGTTCGGCATGCCACAACACCCCGTCGCGCCATTCAAGCGCGGCTGGGTCGGCAACCACTGCGCGAATGCCATGCCGCTCGAACAACTGCTGGAACAGCAGAAACTCGGGATAGAGGTACTGATCCTCGGGTGCCGTGTCGACAATGGCGATGCTCGCAAGTGGCTGGGTCCGTCCGGATAATTGCCACTCATGATGAAACATGTCCACGATACGCTGCTCGAAGGCGGTCACGTTGTCAAGCGTGGGCAGCATCGAATCCAGCGCGGTGCAACAGGCCCTCTGGGCCCGCGCCAGAAGCGCATTGAGCATGCCGCCACCGGCGTTGGTGTTGATCTCGATCAGCCCCAGCTGGTCCTGGTTCAGATGAAAGTCGTAGCCGAAAAACACCCCTGCCGGTCCGTCGCTGGTCAGCCGGGCGATGGCTGGCGCGGCGGCGAGCACTTGCTCGCGGTATGCGGGCAAGGCAACCACCAACTCGACCGCTTGCATCACCTCGGCCATGCGCAACAACTGCGACGGGGCAACAAACACCGGCTGCGCGGAGAAGATATACGGGCAACGCTCCCGGACCATGGCGGACAGACCTGGTTGTCCGAGTTCCGAATCGAGCGCCAGCGCCAGCGCGTCGCGGTCCAGACTGAAGCAAAAACACGCACGGTTAAGCGCGTCGATGGCACTGGGCGGCGCGTCTTGGTACGGCGGCGGTGGGGTGACATACATGGGGTGCCAGTGTATCCGTCCTGCTCGCCTACCGCGCGCCTGCGCGAACCGTGCGGCTCGGTGCCCCATGTGGTGCGTCATGCGAGCACCGCGTGCACCGGCCGCCGCAGTGACTGCGGCATTTTCGGGGCTCTGCCGAACCGGACGACAAGGACGGGCCTGGCGCTGCCAATGCCGAGATAGGCTGCAAACTGCGGGCGTAGTCTGGATACTTCGACCGGCCGGTTGAGCATGGCGTTGCAGATGCCCAAGGCGCTTGCCTGCAGCGCGATTCGCAGAATTTCTCAGGGCTTGGCGCGCAGCAACCACATGCGGGCATCGGCGATCAAAGGCATGGCCGAGATCGCAACCAGCGTGGCGGCAATTGGCAGCACGGCCAGGTAACCGATTGCCTTGAACGCCGCCGCTCCGGCGATGCCACCGACCAGGAACAGCCCAAGAATGGTGGCCAGGATGGCGAGCCGGTCACGGTCCGCTTTCACCGGGCGTCCGTGCTGGGTGCCCTTGTTCCAGTACACCAGGCGCCCGAGTTCTATGCCCAGATCGGTGATGACGCCGGTCATATGCGTAGTTCGGATTTCGGCGCGCGAGATCTTGGTGACGATGGCGTTCTGCAGCCCCATGACGTAACACAGCACCAGTACGGTGGTGGGAACGAAAAGTTCGAGCAGAACATTGAGGTTGGCACCGAGCAAGCCGAAGACCAGCAGCAAGGCCGCTTCGACAATCACGGGCAGGGCAAATTCCCCCTGCATTCCCTGACGCCGGGCCCAATTGACAAGTAGCGCCGTAGTGGCGGCCCCGGCGATGAACGCCAGCAGAACTGCGCTGCCCGCGAGCACCAGGCCGATCTGTCCGAGCACCAGATCGTCGGCGAGTGCGGAAACTATGCCGGTCATGTGCGATGTGTAGCGCCGCACTGCCAGAAACCCGCCGGCATTGATGGCACCCGCGACAAATGCCAGCAGACACCCCAATTGCCGGTTGCTGCGCAGTGTGCGCTCTCTGGACGTCAGGTCATGAAGGAAATGCAGTGGCATGGTGCGCTCATGGTCCACCCAGGCAGCCCGCCTGCTGGCCTACAAGAAGT
>JANOCN010000871.1:0-9347 GCA_031412185.1 Betaproteobacteria bacterium
CGCGGATCGTCGGGTGCGTGGAACGTCACGATGATCGGGGCCTGGATGGCAGGGTCCAGGAACGGCCGAAAGCCGAGCTTCGCCATTCCGCTGACCAGGGACTCAAAATTGGCGCGGTACCGGGCCAGGCGCGCGGGCTGCCCGCCTTCGGCCTCGAACTGTGCAATGGCCTCGTGCAGCGCCACGACCACATGCGTCGGAGGCGTAAAACGCCACTGTGTGGTTTTTTCCATGTACTGGTATTGGTCGTACAGGTCCATCGCCAGCGACTGGCTGCGCCCGGCACAGCCTTCCAGAATGGCCTTGCGGATAAAGACAAATCCCATGCCCGGCACGCCTTCCAGGCACTTGCCGCTGGCGGCTACCAGTGCATCGAAACGTGTGGTGCGCGCGTCGATGGGGAGAGCCCCAAAGGAGCTCATGGCGTCCACGATCAGGCCCTTGCCATGTTTCTCGCAAACATCGGCCACCGCCTGCAGGGGGTTGAGTACACCGGCACCGGTTTCGCAATGGATCAGCACCACATGGGTGACGCTCGTGTCCGCCACCAGTTGCGCCTCCAGCGCGGTGGCTGACACGGCCTGTGCCTCGTCAAACGGCATCAAGGTGCAACGCCGCCCCATCAGACTGGCCAGTTTTGCCGCACGTTTGCAGTAGGCCCCGTTGTCCAGCACGAGGATGTGGCCGTCGCGCGGCACCACCGTGGCCACGGAAGCTTCCACGCTGAAGGTCCCGCTGCCTTGCAGAGGCACCACCACATGCGAGTCGGACCCGTGGATGATGGCCAGCAGGCTTTGGCGGATGCTGGCCGTTACCGCGTTGAAATCCGCGTCCCAGGAGCCCCAGTCCTTGAGCATGGCCAACTTGGTCCGCAGGGTGGTCGTGAGCGGGCCGGGGGTAAGCAGGATTTTGTCTCTGTCCACGGTGAATCCTTGAGCATCAGGAGAAAGTCGGCGGATGGGAGCCGGTTCTGACCAATTTGACTTGCCGACACAAAGTTTGTCAATTGTTTTTTGTAGATTGTTGACAAACCCATCTGCCGAGCGTGAAAATGGCTTCATGAGCGCTGCGCTGCACCCGACTATTGCCATGCTGCAATCCAACTCGCTGACCATGGTGGTGCAGCAGGAGATTGAGCGCGCCATTCTGGCGGGTGAGTACGGGCCCGGTGCCAAACTTAACGAAGCGGCACTTGCACTCAAGATGGGTGTTTCGCGCGGCCCGGTGCGCGAAGCGTTTCGCATGCTGGACGAGGCCGGGCTGGTGCGCACCGAGAAAAACCGTGGCGTGTTCGTGCGCGACATCCCGCTGGACGAAGCGATCGAGATCTATGAGCTGCGTGCTGCCATGGAGGAACTGGTTGGCAGGCAGCTTGCACGCCACATGACCACCGCGCAGCGCACAGAGGCCGAGTCGATTGTGCAGGCCATGGATGGTGCAGTGGCGAACCAGGACGAACTCGGCTACCACCAGCTTAACCTGCGCTTCCACGACCGGCTGGTGGAGATGGCCGGCAACCGCAAACTGGCAACCATTTATCGCAAGCTGGTCAAGGAGATCGCGTTGATACGGCGGCGCAACCTGGCCTTAGTGGGTGTTTTGCCGGTCTCGGCGAGCGAACACCGCGACATCCTGGAGGCCATCGCCTCGGGCGACCCCGAACGCGCCGGTCGTGTCATGTTCGACCACGCGCTGGACGGCAAGCAGCGCAGCAGCCATCACCCAACCGACGGCGGCATCTCGGCCACCGGGCCAATGAAAGAAACTTCCGATGCTGAACGTTAATTCCCGCAGCTACAAGCTGCCAGGCACACCCACGGTGGTGGTGTGTGTGGACGGCTGCGAGCCAGACTACCTGGCCCAGGCGGTCGCCACTGGCCATATGCCCTGGCTCAAAAGGACGCTGGAACAGGGCACCGGATTGATCGCCGAGTGTGTCGTGCCCAGCTTTACCAACCCCAACAATCTGTCCATCGTGACCGGTGTGCCGCCCAGCGTACACGGCATCTGCGGCAACTACCTGTTCGACACCGCCAGTGGCACCGAAGTCATGATGAATGACGCCAAGTGGCTGCGCGCGCCGACCCTGCTGGCCGCCCTGGCCGACGCGGGCAAATCGGTTGCGGTTGTAACCGCCAAGGACAAATTGCGTGCCCTTCTGGGCCACAAGATGCGCGGCATCTGCTTCTCGTCCGAGAAGTCGGACCAGGTGACACAGGAGGTCAATGGCATCAGCGACGTGCTGGCACTGGTCGGCAAACCGGTGCCCAGCGTCTACAGCGCGGACCTGTCCGCGTTTGTGTTCGCTGCCGGTGTGCGGCTGATGCAGACGCGCCGGCCCGATGTGATGTACCTCTCGACCACCGACTACATCCAGCACAAGTTCGCGCCCGGCACCGGTGGTGCCAACGACTTCTACAGCATGATGGATGGCTATCTAGGTCAGCTGGAGGCCATGGGCTGTGTCATCGCACTCACCGCCGACCATGGCATGAACGCCAAGGTGGCGATGGACGGCAAACCCGATGTCATCTACCTGCAGGACTGGTTCGACAGCTGGCTGGGAAAACCCGGACAAGCACCAGGCGGCACCAACGCCCGCGTCATCCTGCCCATCACCGATCCGTATGTCGTGCACCACGGTGCGCTCGGCTCCTTCGCCACTGTCTACCTGCCGCCTGGCACCGATGTGGCCGCCGCCTGTGCGCGGCTGCAAGCGGTGCAGGGCATGGAGGTGGTACTGCCGCGCGCCCAGGCGGCGGAGCGTTTCGAATTGCCCGCAGACCGCATCGGCGACCTGGTGGCGGTATCGGCGCGATTTACCGTTATCGGCACCTCGGCCGCACGGCACGACCTCACGGCGCTGGAATTGCCGCTGCGCTCGCATGGCGGCATCAGCGAACAACGCGTGCCGCTGATCGTGAACCGCAAACTGCCGGGGCTGGTCCTGCACCGGCGCTTTCGAAACTTCGACGCCTTCGACCTTGCACTGAACTATGCGCAATAGACGGCTGCCATTCACACAGATCGGCGAAGAACATGATCGAACAATTCATCCGTGACCACCAGCTGGACGCCATGCGCCTGCTCGGCCGCAAAGTGGGCGCTGGACGCCCGGCAGAGCGGGCGATTGTGGTTTTCAACCCCTACACCGGCACGCAACTCGGCACGGTACCCAAGGCCAGCCTGGACGAAGTGCGCGACACCTTTGCCCGCGCCGCAGCCTACAAACCCACGCTGACACGGTTTGAGCGTGCCGCCATTTTGAACCGGGCCTCAGCCATCTGTGCTCGCCGCCTGGACGAAGTCGCGGCATTGATTTCCGCCGAAGCCGGGCTGTGCATCAAGGATGCCATTTATGAAGCCGGGCGGGTCAGCGACGTGTTGCTGTTTGGCGCCAATGAAGTGCTGAAGGACGATGGCCAGATTTTCAGCTGCGACCTCACGCACCATGGCAAAAAGCGCAAGGTCTACACGCAGCGCGCGCCGTTGCTGGGCGTCATCACGGCGATCACACCGTTCAACCACCCGATGAACCAGGTGGCGCACAAGGTCGTGCCGAGCATCGCCACCAACAACCGGATGGTGCTCAAACCCTCGGAGAAAGTGCCGTTCTCGGCGATCCTGTTTGCCGACATCCTGCTTGATGCCGGGTTGCCGCCAGAGATGCTCAGCGTGATCACCGGCGACCCGGGCGAGATTGCCGACGAACTCATCACCAACCCCCACGTAGACCTGGTGACCTTTACCGGCGGCGTGGCTATCGGCAAGTACATTGCGGCGAAGGCGGGCTACCGGCGCCTGGTGCTGGAGCTGGGTGGCAATGACCCGATCATCGTGATGGAAGACGCTGATATCGAAGAAGCTTCGACACTTGCCGTGGCGGGGTCGTACAAGAACTCGGGCCAACGCTGTACCGCCGTCAAGCGTATGCTGGTGCACCACGCGGTGGCCGACGCCTTCGTCGAACAGGTAGTGGCCAAAACGCGCGCCTGGGCCTTCGGCGACCCGAGCGACAAGAAGATGGACATGGGCACCGTGATCGACGAGCCTGCAGCCATGTTGTTCGAGGCGCGCGTAAACGAAGCCGTGGCGCAGGGCGCAAAACTGCTGGTGGGTAACCAGCGCCGGGGTGCGTTGTATTCCCCCACCGTGGTGGACCATGTGCAGCCCGACATGCTGCTGGTGAAAGAAGAAACCTTCGGTCCGGTCTCACCCATCATCCGCTTTGAGACCATCGATGAGGCGATCCGTATTTCCAACGGCACGGCCTACGGATTGTCCAGCGCGGTGTGCACCAACCGGCTCGACTACATCACCCGGTTTGTGAGCGAGCTCGAAGTCGGCTCGGTGAATGTGCGCGAAGTGCCGGGCTATCGGTTAGAGCTCACGCCTTTTGGCGGCATCAAGGACTCGGGGCTGGGCTACAAGGAAGGTGTGCAGGAAGCCATCAAGAGCTTCACGAATATCAAGACCTATTCGCTCCCATGGTGAGGCCGTGACGCCATGGCGCTGACCTGGCCGGTGGTGGCTGCGGTACTTGGCGGCGCTCTTTTGCACGCGTTGTGGAACGCACTCATCAAATCCAGCACCAACAAGTCGCTCGACACCGCACTCATCCATCTATTGGGCTCGGTCGTGGCCATTCCGCTGGTGGTGGTGCTCGGTTGGCCTCCGGCGGCAGCCTGGCCCTATATCCTGGCGTCGATCGTCATCCATATCGGCTACTACACCGCGCTCAGCGGTGCCTACCGGCACGGCGACCTCGGGCTCACCTATCCGTTGATGCGCGGTACCGCACCGCTGCTGGTGGCGCTGTCGGCCAGCTTCGCGCTCGGAGAAACCCTCTCGCCAATGGCCTGGGTGGGTGTACTCGGGATCAGCGCCGGGGTGCTGACGCTCGGCCTGAGCCAGCATGCCTTTGACGCACCCAGGGCCGTAGGTTTTGCGCTGGCCAATGCCGTGATCATTGCGCTGTACACCATCGCAGACGGGCTGGGGGTACGTGCGTCCGGCAACGCTTTGCAGTATGTCGCCACGCTGTTCTTGCTCGACGGCTGGCCGTTCGCGCTGATCGTATTTCTGCGCCAGCGCAGCGCGGTCGTGTTGCCCTATGTGCGCCAGCGCTGGCCACTGGCTCTGGCTGGCGCCTTGGCATCGATGGCTTCCTACGCCGTGGCGCTTTGGGCCATGACGCGCGCGCCAGTGGCCACGGTGGCGGCGTTGCGCGAAACTTCGGTACTGTTCGCGGCACTGCTGGGGGTCTGGTTTCTCAAGGAAACCTTCAACACGCGCCGACTGGTTGGCACCGGGGTCATCCTCGGTGGCGTGATGGCGCTGCGATTGGCCTAAGGAAGCACTCAACAAGTCCGCGCCCGCGCCCCCGCAGGGGTTCGAACCAAAAGGGCCCTTTGCCCACCAAACCGCTTGCGTGTGCCTTCGGGCACACGACGCGCGGTGTTGGCGGGCAAATCATCCCGTTTTGGACTCGAACGCGCATGGCGGGGACTTGTTCAGTGCTTCCCTAAGCTGTGCTGCGATGCTGACGCCCCGGCTCGGATCGCCTGAATGTCCAATTCGGACAGATCGAACCACTTGCCATCGGCAGACTGGTACCAATTGACATCTGACATTGTATGGAGCCCCGCTTCGCCTTACACTAAAGTAAGGCAATTTTTGGAGAACTGCATGACCACCGCCACCGTTACCAGCAAGGGCCAGATCACCATTCCATCCGCAGTGCGGCAAGCGCTTCAGGTCAAGACCGGGGATCGGGTCGAATTCGTCGAGGTCGCCCCGGGGCGCTTTGAAGTCGTGGCCGCGACCCGCTCCGTGACGGCCCTGAAGGGCATGTTCGGAAAACCCACCAAGACCGTCAGCATCGAAGAGATGAACAAGGCCATCGCCCAGCGCGGTGCTTCGGCGCGGTGATCGGGCTAGACACCAACGTGATCGTCCGCTACATCATGCAGGACGATACGAAGCAGTCGCAGAAAGCCAGCAAACTCATCGAATCCCTGACGGCGCAGGCACCCGGCTTTCTGTCCGTCGTGGCGCTGATTGAAATGGTTTGGGTGCTGTCTTGCGCCTTTGACCGGAGCCGCGCCGAGGTCTCGCAGGTGTTGGAGCAGCTACTGCAGACCAAGGAGATCATTCTTGATCGTGCCGACCAGGTGCTGAAGGCCACCAGGCAGTACAAGGCCACTTCGGCCGATTTCGCCGATTGCCTGATCGAGCGTCTTTGCGCCGGTGCAGGCTGCGAGCGCACGATGACATTCGACGTGGGAGCATCCAAAACGGCTGGAATGTACCTTTTGTAGAGCCGGGCGAAAGAAAAGATGCGATGACCCTTCCCACCCACGTACAGACCATCATCGTGGGCGGCGGCATTGCCGGCTGCTCCACCGCCTACCACCTTGCGAAGATGGGGCGCACCGACGTGTTGCTGCTGGAGCAGGGGAAACTGACCAGCGGCACCACCTGGCACGCAGCCGGGCTGGTGGGCCAGATGCGGCCCAATCGCAACATGACCGTGATGAGCAAGTACGGCATCGAACTGTACGCCTCGCTGGAGGGCGAAACCGGGTTGGCCACCGGCTGGAAACAATGCGGAAGCGTCAACGTAGCCAGCACGCCTGAACGTATGCGGGTGCTGCGCAAGCAGGCCTCGATGGCCAACAGTTTTGGCGTGGAATGCCATGTGATCTCGGCGCGTGAGGCCGGTGAGCGTTACGCGATCCTGCGCACCGACGACCTGCAAGGTGGGTTATGGCTACCGGGCGACGGCAAGGCCAACCCGGCTGACTTGTGCATGTCGCTGGCCAAGGGTGCCCGCAACCGGGGCGTGACCATCCGGGAAGGGGTGGAGGTCACCGGCGTGATCATCGAACACGGAAAAGCCGTGGGCATACGCACCGTGCAGGGCGACGTGCGCTGCGAGGTGGTGGTGAACTGTGCCGGCCAGTGGGCGCGGCAGTTTGCTCGTTTGGCAGGCGTGAATGTGCCGCTGTATTCGGCCGAACACTTCTACATCGTGACCGGCAAGATAGAAGGCGTACACCCGATGCTGCCGGTGATGCGCGACCCGGATGGTTTTATCTACTACAAGGAAGAAGTCGGTGGCCTGGTGATGGGCGGCTTCGAGCCGGTGGCCAAGCCATGGAAGGTGGATCCGATTCCGGCCAGCTTCCAGTTTGAACTGCTCGGTGAAGACTGGGACCAGTTCGAGCCGCTCATGACCAACGCGATCCACCGCACACCCTGCCTGGAGACGGCCGAGATCAAGATGCTGCTCAATGGGCCGGAGAGTTTTACGCCCGACGGCAATTTCATTCTGGGCGAAGCGCCGGAGCTGCGCAACTACTTCGTGTGTGCGGGTTTCAATTCGGCGGGAATAGCCAATTCGGGTGGGGCCGGTCGGCTGATTGCCGAGTGGATCGTGGGGGGCGAGCCCAGCTCCGACCTGTGGGACGTGGACATACGCCGCTTCGGCCCGTTCACTGGCAACCGCAAGGCGCTGTTCGAACGCACCGCCGAGACACTGGGCCTGCACTACGCCATGCGCTGGCCGCGGCAGGAACTGGAGACCGCACGGCCGCTGCGCACTTCGCCGCTGTACGACCTGCTGGCTGCCAAGGGTGCCGAGTTCGGCAGCAAGAACGGCTGGGAGCGTGCCAACTACTTCCGCCGGGGTGGTGCGCTGCGGCCCGCGCATACATTGGCCAAGCCGCTGTGGTTGCCATGGATGCTGGAAGAGCAACGCGCCACCCGCGAGGCCGTGGCGTTGTACGACCAAAGCTCGTTCTCCAAGCTGCTGCTGCAGGGCCGTGACGCACTGGCGGTGTTGCAGCGCCTGTGTGCCAACGAGATGGACGTACCCGTCAACAAGATGGTGTACACCGCGATGCTGAATGAACGTGGCGGGTTCGAAAGCGACCTGACGGTCATTCGGCAACAGCCCGACCGCAATGGCGAGCGCTACCTGATCGTCACCGGCTCGGCCCAGGCGGTGCGCGACTTCGACTGGATATCGCGCCACATCGAACCCACGGAACATGCCATCCTGACCGACATCTCGCCGCTGTATTGCGTGCTCTCCGTCATGGGTCCCAACGCCCCGGCACTGATGGCGCGGGTGAGCCCGGACGACCTGTCGCGCGAGGGCCTGCCGTTCTCGTGGACCAAACTCATCGACCTCGGTTTTGCACGCGTGCGTGCGGCGCGCATGAGTTATGTCGGTGGACCGGGTTTCGAGTTGTATGTACCGGTGGAGATGGCGCGCCATGTGTACCTGGCCTTGATAGAGTCAGGTGCGGACCTGGGCTTGTGCGACGCCGGGTACTTTGCGCTGGATGCCTTGCGCATCGAGATGGGACGCCGCGCCTGGGGTGCGGAGCTTGGGCCAGACGAAACACCGCTGGAAGCGGGGATGCTTGCCGCCGTAAAGCCCGACAAGACAACACCTTTCATCGGCCAGCGGGCGTTGCTGGAGCGCATGGGGCAACCCTTGCGCAAGAAGCTGGTCATGCTGGTGCTGGACTCGCCCGACGCCTATGTGTGGGGTGGCGAGGCGATCATGATGGATGGCGAGGCGGTCGGGGAGATTTCTTCGGCTGGGTGGAGTCCGAAAGCCGGAGCTTGTGTGGCGCTGGGGTATGTGCGTGGCGCGGCTGCGCAGGCTGAACACCAAGGCACCAAAGCGGAGATTGTGTTGTGGGGGGAGCAGTTGAGGGTGAAGTTGTACGACCACTTTCCAACCTCTCTTCCACCTCAAGTGCGCACAAAAGAACGCATCATTTGATACTGTTGAAAGTTGCGAAATTCACGACACCGCTCGGGCTGAGACTTCCTGGTATTGCAACGCAGTTGACAGCCACACAATATGACTCGGTCGAAATGGCAGGTAGCGGTTGCAGTTGCCGTTACACGCGCGGTCTTGTACAAGCCGAGGACGCCGGGGCGGGTGGCTGCGCTCATGTCACCCGTGGCGGCCTGTCGCCGCCAACTCCTTCTCTACTTCGCTCCGCCACCCGCCCCAACGTCCTCGGCAGCGAGCATGGTTGGTTTGCCGGAGCAAAAAGACCGCGTGCCCGCCATGCTCGCAGATCAGGTCGGCGTGGCGCTCGGCGCAGTAAGGTAGGGAAGCCGCGAGGCTGGAATGACACGAACAGAGCTGAGTGCCACGTCGGCCCGATCCTGTGCAAACACTGGCGTGTAGACGAGCCCAGGCACCCTGTCGGCCTGAGCCCGTGAAAACAGCGGAGTATTCGCAGCCCCCAGTACCCCCTCGACCTGATCCAGCGAGGAACAACACGACCTCCCGGCGCGTGGACGGGGTTGGCATGAAA
>JANOCN010000872.1:0-1997 GCA_031412185.1 Betaproteobacteria bacterium
GCAGTATTCTGGCGCTGCTACACTGCCGACGCGCCGACGCGCCGACCGCGCAATTCAAACCGCTGGTTGTCGCTCGGCGGCACCCATTTTCTTAGGCCACCAGCATGAATACCACGCTCGAACCAGGCCTCCATTCGGGCCTCGCACGCCAGCTCTACGAAGCACGCAAATCGAGGGTCCAGCTGCGCCACTTCTCGTTATCGCATCCGGCAATGACCATCGCGGACGGATACGCGATACAGCGTGAATGGCTGCGGCTCGAGCTGGCGGACGGGCGCACGGTTAAAGGCCGCAAGATCGGCCTCACGTCACGCGCCATGCAGCAAGCCACCGGGATCACCGAGCCCGACTATGCGCCCCTGATGGACGATATGTTCTTCGAGCAGGGCGGAGATATCCCGATCGACCGCTTCATCGCGCCGCGTATCGAGGTCGAACTGGCGTTCGTGCTGGGCCGCGCGCTTCAAGGTCCTGGGGTGACGCTGTTCGAGGTGCTGGCCGCAACCGACTATGTGGTGCCAGCGGTTGAAATCATCGACGCACGCATCGAGCAGTTTGATCGCGAGACCAAGGTGATGCGCAAGGTAACCGACACCATCTCCGACTTCGCCGCCAATGCGGGGATCGTCATGGGCGGACGGCCCGTCAGACCGCACGATGTCGATTTACGCTGGGTCGGTGCAATCCTGCACAAGAATGGTGTGATCGAGGAAACCGGGCTCGCTGCCGCCGTGCTAAACCACCCGGCTACCGGCGTGGCCTGGCTGGCGAACAAAATTGCGCGGCATGGCGAGAAACTGGAGGCCGGGCAAGTCATCCTGGCAGGCTCTTTCACGCGGCCCACATTCGCGGCGCGCGGCGATACCTTCCACGTCGACTACGGTCCACTAGGCTCGATCGCGTTTCGCTTCGTTTGATGATCCGGCCAGGACCTGGGAATGCCAGCGTGGCGAACTGATGCCATTCTGCTTTTTTGATGCTAGCGTGGCGCCGTGCGCACCACCCTTGCCATCGCAAACGCGCAAGCTCCGAATCGCCACCTGTCCGCTGGTGGAAGACAGCGTAGTCCGGATTCTGAACCTGCCCGGGGACAGCAAATCCGGTCCGGCCGGTTTCGAGGCGGTCAGCAGCAAGCTACAGCAGATCTGCACCGATTTGGACCATGCGTTCTGGCCGGACGTCCTGTCCCTGCGCTCCGATGGACTGGTCAACTGGTCGCGCGTACTCGGTCACAACCAGATCACCGACGTATACCTGGTGGCCTTGGCGCTAGCCCATCAAGGTTGCCTCGTAACGCTGGACCACCGGGTGGCCCTGGGTAGGGGCAGAACAATCCGCTCCTGGTGGCTGTAGATACACAGGTCTTGGCCGCGTGCAAAACCGAGCAGAGCCACACCTGCATCCCGCGCCACGTCAATGGCCAGCGCCGTCTGATGCAGGAACTTCTTTCGCTCAAAGCCAAAAGAATAGTCAAATAGCCGGGTAGAACCTGCATAGTGTGCCCTTGTCAGGCGACGAAGTGCCTAGGCTTACTGATGGTCGCCGTCAGTCAGGACCGCTGCTTCACGTTCTCCGGCCCGTACAAGGAACGGTAGCCCACGGCCTCGACCTTGGCTGGATAGACATCAGCGAAGTACCCAAGGCCAAGAGGCGGCACAGCCCCTACACTCAACAAAAAAGTTTCTGTGTGTGGATCAATGGAGCTTCAACGTGATCGATATAGTGCTGTCGCAACTGAGTGACCCGTTTCGCATCGGCCTCATCATCGCCCTTGTGGTCACGATGCTCAGAACCTCCGCTGTGACCGGGCGAGCCTTGCCTTTGGCCATGGGGGTGGTGTTTGTAGCAGTAATCTTGCCCACCACCATGCCAAGCGGTACGGCAGATCTGGGCGATGCCATTTTTGCCGGGCTGGTCTCGAACTTGATCATATTGGGAGCGGTTCTGGTCATCGTCGCGCTGGTTGCGCGACTACGTCGTTGAACCATGACTACTGG
>JANOCN010000873.1:0-3328 GCA_031412185.1 Betaproteobacteria bacterium
TGCTGTAGCCCAGGCTCACCGTAGCGTCGGGCGGTATCGGCGGCATGCTGGCGTTCCATGTCTCCCAGGCTTGGCGCATGGCGACCAGCCGTTCGGGTTGATGCGCTGCCAGGTTGGCACGCTCGCGTTCATCGGCCGGAATGTTGAACAGGTAGTCGTTACCGTCCACCCGCAAGTACTTCCAGTCGCCATCACGCAGCGCACGTTGCCCGCGGTGGTTCATGCGCCAATGCAGCGGGCGCGGAAACTGGTGGCGCGGGTCGCGCAACACCGGCAACAGAGACACGCCGTCGAGCGGATACGCCGGGTCTGGTGCCACACCTGCAGCGTCCAGCAGCGTGGCCGACCAGTCCATCGTCAAACACAGTTGCGCGCTGGTGCCGCCCGGTTTTATCGCAGTAGGCCAATGGGCGATCCAGGGCACGCGAATGCCGCCTTCGGTCAGGTCCATCTTGCCTCCGACCAGCGGCCAGTTGTCGGAGAAACGTTCGCCCCCGTTGTCGCTGGTAAACACCAGCAGCGTGTTGTCGATGAGCCCTTCCGACTGCAAGCTTGTCATGAGTTGGCCGATACCTTCGTCCATGTGGTGAATCATGCGCTGGTAGGTATGGATATTGCCGCCGTGCAGGTGGAACAGGTTGGCCTTGATCTCCCGGGCCAGCACCGCATCGTCGCGCGTTTCCCACGGCCAGTGGGGCGCGGTGTAATGCAGGCTCAGAAAAAACGGCGTGCCCGACCTTGCGCCTGGGGCCATGCGTTGTACAAAGTCCATGGCGCGACCCGACAGCAGATCGGTCAGGTAACCCTCTTCGGCGCGTTCTTCTTCGCCCGCCCACAGGTCGTGGGTTCCATTCGATGCGCAATGCGTGAAATAGTCCACCCCACCCGACATCGGGCCAAAAAACTCTTCATATCCCGAGCGCAGCGGGCCAAAAGCGGGCGGGTACCCGAGATGCCATTTGCCAACCAGCGCGGTACGGTAGCCGCTCGCGCGCAGCAGTGATGGCAGGGTAGGATGTTCGGGCGGCAGGCCCAGCGTGGTGCTGCCGCGGCTCTTGCTGTTGATCGGCTCTTCTGCGGCGCCCCGCAGACGGTATTGGTAACGAGCCGTCATCAACGCGAACCGGGTCGGAGAACACACCGGCGAGTTGGCGTAACCCTGGGTGAACTTGATGCCGCCGGCCGCCAAACCATCCAGCACCGGCGACACCGCGCCAAAACGTGCGGGCCTGCCGCCGTAACAGCCCAGGTCGGCGAAGCCGAGGTCGTCCGCAACGATAAAGATGATGTTGGGGCGTGTGCCTGTGGCGTGGGTATGTGCTGGTGTCATGGCGGCATCATTCTGCCGCATGCACCCAACCGATCCTGTAGTGACCTGTGTCGCTACAGCACCCTCGGCAGTGCTACGGTCTGTATCAATAGTTCAGTTGCGCCCGCCCGCCCTGCGCCGCTTCTCTCAACGCCTTGGTGATGATGCCCGTGCTTACGCTGGCAAAGTAGCGTGCACCCCAGGCGGCGTATTTGTCTTCGTCTTCCGGCGTCAGCGCCAAGATACCTGGGCACTTGCCGGTGGACGCAACTGCCTTGAGTGCCCGCTCTATGGCAGCTTGCACCGCAGGCTCTTCCCAGCGGTTTTCGTAGCCCATGTTGTGCGCCAGGTCGTTGGGGCCGATGAAGACAGCGTCGACTCCCGCCACCGCGGCAATGGCAGCGGCATTGCTTACGCCCTCTGCCGTCTCGACCATCACCACCAGGGCAATGCCCCCATTGCTGCGCGCTGTGTGGCCAGGTCCGCCAAACGCGCCGTAACCGGCTGCGCGCGAAGAGAACGCACTACCGCGCTGCCCACCGACACCAGGAGCATCTTTCGCCAGCGGATACTTGACCCGCTGTACCAGCGCCGCCGCGTGCTCGGGCGTGCTGACCATCGGGATCTGCAGCCCCCCGGCCCCGATGTCCAGCGTGCGCGCAATGTCATGCTCCAGGCAACGCACCAGGGTGGGCAGGTTGCTGGCGCGGGCGGCGCGCAACATGTTTTCGGTGGTCTCGATGCTGGCGCTGCCGTGTTCGTTGTCGATCAGCAAGAAGTCAAAGCCCGCGTAAGCGCACATCTCCACCAAAGCCGGCGACGGGATACTGTTGAAGATGCCGCGCAAGCGTTTTCCGCTGCGCAGCATCTCGGGCAGGCGCGTGTCCAAAGGCCGGTTGTGTTCGAGCATCGCCAGTTACTTCCAGAGTTCGCTGCTGGCCATCGCAGCACCGTCGGCCATGCTGGCAAGCTTGGCAAAACAGATCGGTGGATGGATGGCGCCAAACCCCGCAAAGGTACCAAAACCACAATCGGTGGCCGCCATCACGCGGTCGCGTCCGACGATGTTGGCGTAGGTCAGCAAGCGCTGCGCCACCAGGCGCGGGTGTTCGATGAAGTTGTTGACCGAGTCCAGCACACCGGGTGCCAGTATCTTGTGGTCTGGAATGCGCCCTTCGCGCCCGGCCTTTGCCCACACCTCCCACTCGTGGGCGTGGCGCGGGTTGGCACCTTCAAACAACACGGTGGCGGGTTTGGCCTTGAGCACCACGTCGATGATTTTCTCCAGCCCGATGTCGTGGTGGTGCGGACCTTCGTAGTTGCCCCAGCATACGTGCATCCGGATACGCTCTGCCGGCACATTGCGCAACGCGTGGTTGAGCGCTTCCACCTGCAGGTTGGCATTGCGCAAAAACTCTGCGTCGTCCACATCGCGAAACTTGATGTGCCGGCCCATCGCCAGGTCGGGCGCGTCTATCTGCAGGTCCAGACCCGCCGCAACAATGGCTTCGTATTCCGTCGCCATGGCATCGGCCAGCGCCTGCAGATACAACTCGGTGCTTGCGTAGTATTTGTTGGGCTGGAACACGGCAATGACACCGGGCGAAGCACTGTTCATGAACGCGCGCAGCGGCGGCTCACCCGGTGCTGCGGCTTTGGCACACGCGGCCGTCAGGTTGGCAATGTCCTTGTGCAGACCGCTCAGGTCCTTCACGGCGATCGGGCCGGTGCACAACGGGCGTTGGTATTTGGGAGTGGCACCCAGTTTGGCGAGGCGCTCTTTGAAGTCCGGAAAGTCATCCAGATCTTTGGGCACGGCGCGTGGCATCTCGCCCAGCTCGAAACCCGTCAAACGATGGCGGATGTAGGTGGCGTACGAGATCTTGCTCATCTCGCCGTCGCTCACCACATCTACCCTGGCCTGCGCCTGCCTGGCCACGATGTTGTCCACCTCGGACGCCATGGTGGTATCGAACTCGGCCTCCACGTAATTCAACCCGCTGTCTTGCGCAAACAGTT
>JANOCN010000874.1:0-4265 GCA_031412185.1 Betaproteobacteria bacterium
CACCCGGCTGACCTCGCCCGCAAAGCCGTTGAGCTGGTTGACCATGGTGTTCATGGTGTTCTTCAGGGCCAGGATCTCGCCCTTGACCTCGACCGTGATCTTGGAGGAGAGGTCGCCCTTGGCAATCGCCGTGGCGACGCCCGCAATATTGCGCACCTGGCCGGTCAGGTTGGAGGCCATCGAATTCACAGAGTCCGTCAAGTCCTTCCACGTACCGGCGATGCCCGGCACCACCGCCTGGCCCCCCAGCTTGCCCTCCGTACCCACCTCGCGCGCCACCCGCGTTACCTCCGAGGAGAAACCGTTCAGCTGGTCGACCATCGTGTTGATGGTTTCCTTGAGTTCGAGTATTTCTCCCTTCACGTCGACGGTGAT
This sequence comes from Betaproteobacteria bacterium, assembly GCA_031412185.1. Classification (GTDB taxonomy): domain Bacteria; phylum Pseudomonadota; class Gammaproteobacteria; order Burkholderiales; family Burkholderiaceae_C; genus CAISIP01. The sequence continues at coordinate 376 of JANOCN010000874.1, forward strand.
CTTGCGCGACAGGTCGCCGCGCGCAACGGCCGTGGTCACGGTGGCGATGTTGCGCACCTGCGCCGTGAGGTTGGTGGCCATGGCGTTGACCGAGTCGGTGAGGTCCTTCCAGGTACCCGCCACGCCCGGGACCACCGCCTGCCCGCCGAGACGCCCGTCGGTACCCACCTCGCGCGCCACCCGCGTGACCTCGGAAGCGAACGAGCGCAGCTGGTCCACCATGGTGTTGGTGGCTTCCTTGAGCTGCAGAATCTCGCCCCGAACGTCCACCGTGATCTTCTTGGAGAGGTCTCCGTTGGCCACGCCAATCGTAACCTCGGCGATGTTGCGCACCTGCGCCGTCAGGTTGCCAGCCATCTGGTTGACCGAATCCGTGAGGTCTTTCCACACGCCCGAAACACCCTTGACCTTGGCCTGGCCACCCAATTTGCCTTCGATGCCGACTTCGCGGGCGACGCGGGTCACCTCCGAGGTGAAGACGGACAACTGCTCGATCATCGTGTTGACCAGCTTGGCCGAACGCAGGAACTCGCCCTTCAGGACCCGTCCGTCCACCTCCAGCTCCATTGCCTGTCCCAGATCGCCCTTGGCGACCGCGCCGATGGTGCGGGCGATTTCTGCCGTGGGTCGGACAAGATCGTCCATCAAGGTATTGATGGAGTCGACTTTGGTCGCCCAACCGCCGAGCGAACCGGGAAGCGACATGCGCTGGCGCAAGCGGCCTTCTTTTCCGACCGTGGCGCTCAGCCGGGCTACCTCGGCCGCGATGCGCGCCTCGTGCGCGATGGTCTGGTTGAACGCGGTCGCAATCTGCCCGTCGATGTCGGCCCAATGGCTCGGTAGCCGAAAGGAAAAATCCCCATCCCGAAATGCCGTCATCGCCAGCAGAATCTGGCGTGAGCGCGTTTCCGCTGAATCGGTTGCACTACCGCGTCGCGGCGCTGCACTGGCGCTCCCATTGGAGAGGGCGTTCGCGGCAGAGGACCGCTTGGCCAGCTTACCGGAAATCGTTGACAAGCTCATAGGGGACCTTCAGTTTTGGAGTAAATCAGCGCCCAGGCAGCACGGATTCTAAAAAATTATAGGCAGCGCTTTACCCGTCCGGTCCACCCGTGTGCGTTCTTTTTCGGAACCACCGGTGTTCGAGAAAAGCGCCTGCGCCGCTGGCTTGGGGTTCGACCGGTTGAAAATTGGCATAGCACCACTATGCCAATGTCGGCAAACACCACCGCCGTGCCTGCGACAAAAAGACCTGGGGAGACGCGTGCGTGTGGGGGCTTGCAGGATCGCCTCCAGAGCTCCGAACGAGCCGCGCGTCGTCCAGATGTACGAACCTGGCCTACCCCGCCTCCACCTGCACCAGGCAATCGTAAAAAGTAGGCGCGCCGCCAAGGTCGGTCAGGTTCTGGCTCGTGAGTTCATTGACGTTCTTGCCGTCCAGGCCCAGCTTGCGCCACCAGATGCCCATGCCGTTGACGACGCCGGGGCGGGCCCGGGCCGACACCTTCATCTTGCAACGGTAGTCACCGCGCTGGTTGAAGATACGCACCACGCTACCGGCGGCAAGACCGCGTGCCGCAGCGTCCTGGGCGTTCATTTCGAGTATGGGTTCTGCCTCGATATCGCGCAAACTCTTTACGTTCACAAAACTTGAGTTCAGGAAATTGCGCGCGGGCGGCGAGATCATGGCCAACGGGAACTCTTTCGAACTGCCAACCGGTTCGTAGTTGGCCAGATGGTCTGGCAGACCGTCCTGACCCATCGCGGCAAGACGCGCGCTGAAGAATTCGCATTTTCCTGACGGTGTGGGAAAGCCACCATCGGCAAATGGCGCTTCGGGGACTTTCAAGGATGTGAAGCCCTGCGCCAGCAGTTGGTCGAAATCTACGGCGTCTCCATAGGCGGTGCGGCAGAGCGCTTCATCGTCTTCTGCGAAACACGGCTCATAAAACCCCATGTGCTGCGCCAGCTCGCGGAAGATCTGGGTATTGGGTTTTGCGCCGCCCACCGGTGCGATGGCGGGGCGATTCAGCACCACATCGGTGTGGCCGTAACTCAGGTGTATGTCCCAATGCTCCAGCTGCGTGGTGGCTGGCAGGATGTAGTCGGCGTAGTCGGCTGTATCGGTGTGAAAGTGTTCCAGCACCACGGTGAACAGATCTTCGCGGGCGAACCCCTGCACCACCTTGGCCGAGTCGGGCGCCACAGCCACCGGGTTGCTGTTGTAGACGATCAGTGCCTCGATCGCCGGGCCGAAGGCCTTCGAGGCCGGGCGCAGCAGATCGTCGCCGATGGTGACCATATTGATAGTGCGCGGGATCCGTCCGGCAAGCAGGCCGGGGTGCTCCAGCGCGGCCCTGCGCACCGGGAATGTGCCCGAGCTCGACATCAGAAAACCGCCGGCACGGTGCCGCCAGGCACCAACCAGCGCGGGCAGGCAGGCAACGGCACGCACCGCGTTGCCACCGCCACGCACCCGTTGCATGCCGTAGTTCAGGCGGATGGCGGTTGGTGTACCCGAGCGCACGCAACCACCGTAGTCACGCGCCAGCGAGCGGATCTGTTCGGCGGCGATGCCGCAGACGGCGGCCGCACGCTCCGGGTTCCATTGCAGCGCGCGTTCGCGCAGTTGATCCCAACCCAGCGTATGCCGCGCGATGTAGTCATGGTCCAGCCAGTCGTGCAGCACGAGCTCGTGCATAAGCGCCAGTGCAAGGGCCGCATCGGTGCCAGGCAAAAGGGCGATATGTTCATGGCATTTTTCGGCGGTTTCGGTGCGCCGCGGGTCGATGCAGATCAGCTTGGCACCGTGGCGCTTGGCCTCCTGCGCATGGCGCCAGAAATGCAGATTGCTGCCAATCGAGTTGCTGCCCCAGATCAGGATCAACCTTGACTCGGCAAAAAACTCGACCCGCATGCCGACCTTGTCACCCAGGGTATAGAGCTGCCCCTCGCCCCCGGCACGCGAGCAGATGGTGCGGTCCAGCAGCGACGCGCCGAGCTTGTTGAAGAATCGGGCCGCCATACTTTCGCTTTGCACCAGGCCCATCGTTCCAGCATAGCTGTAGGGCAGGATGGCCTGGGAAGCATCCGGGCCACGGGCGGCAATCGCCGCCAGGCGCGCGCCAATGTCGGCGAGTGCGGCTTCCCAGCTTACCGTTTCAAACTGTCCCGCACCTTTGGGTCCAACGCGTTTTTGGGGCTGGAGAACACGTTCTGGGTGGTAGGAGCGCTCGGTGTAACGCGACACCTTGGTGCACAGGGCTCCGTCGGTGTGCGGGTGCGCCGGGTTGCCCTGCACTTTGACCGCAATGCCATCGTGCACCGTGGTCACAAATGAGCAGGCGTCCGGACAATCGTGTGGGCAACCACCCAGCACGGTGGAGATAGAAACAGCGCTCATAATGGTTCCATGTGGCGGGTTCTGCGCGATGGCGGCGGGTGCTACAGGCCTATTTTGCGCGCATCAGGAGATTACATGAAAGTCATCGATTCCATTCTTACCCAGGCAGCCAGTATTGCCACCGTACGGCGCGACATCCATGCCCACCCGGAACTCTGTTTTCAGGAGCAACGCACCGCCGACGTGGTAGCCGCCAAGCTGACGGAATGGGGTATTCCCATACACCGGGGTCTGGGGACCACCGGTGTGGTTGGCATCGTCAAGAACGGTAGCTCCAGCCGGGCCATAGGCCTGCGCGCCGACATGGACGCCTTGCCGATGCAGGAGTTCAACAGCTTTGCGCATGCCAGTAAACACACTGGCAAGATGCACGCCTGCGGGCACGATGGCCATGTGGCGATGTTGCTGGCGGCGGCGCAGCACTTTGCGAAGAACCGCAATTTCGATGGCACGGTGTACCTCATCTTCCAGCCCGCCGAAGAAGGCG
>JANOCN010000875.1:0-2854 GCA_031412185.1 Betaproteobacteria bacterium
CCGGCGCGGGTTGCCACGTAGTAAAAGTTCCACTCCAGGGGCATCACGATGGCATCAATGCCGTACCTCGTCGTGGTGGCCGGAGAAAAGTTATCGTTCATGTTAGTCGCCACACTGGCCGAGCCCACGACCGTGGTGCCATGCGCGATTTCAGTTCCGGCGACGTTGACCTGCCCGGCAAACAGGTTCGCCGCCGTACAGTTCGACACAATCATGTTGTATGGCTTGGCGGGGTCCCAGCCATACGGATTCGACGCTACGTTCAATGGACTCGTGGGCGTTGCCATGGCTGGCGACACCGAAACCGTGTTGGAACTGCCACCCGAGAAAAACAGGCTGTCAGTCGCGCTGGTTACAGGTGCTGTTGTAAACATGGAGGCTGGTACGTTGTCGAATCCGCGCAGAAAGTTGTGCGGTGTCATGGGCTGTGCCAATACCAGGGCATTGCCCGGCTCGACCACCGCGAGCGGGTTCGGTCCCTGGATGCCACCCTGCGACGTGGCCGACATCGATAGCGTGGGGAAATACGTCAGCACTGCTGCGATAGTGACGGCATCTACACCCTTGCAGCCCGCAAAACCCGCCATGCGCAGATCGCGCGCAATGGTCTCCAGCGCATATGTGCCGTCTTCCTGCAGCCTTCCCGCTGTCTCCTGGAACCGGAACGACTGTTTGGACGCGATATACACCGCCGACAGACCCACCAGTACACCCAGGCCCAAGGCCAGTGCCACGAGCAACTCGACCAGCGTCACACCCCGCTGGTGGATCGGCACATACAAGGCGCGCGCTCGTAGCTTCATAACCGTAACTCGATATTGACGGTTCGAAACGCCGTGGAGGAGTCGTTGCGGCAAGCGGTTCTCTCACCCGTGTTGATCGTGCCCAGACAATTCGCCCAGCGCACTTCTATATTGACCTGGCGCGCACCACCACCCACGGTGTTGCGGATTTGCCCCTTGCCCTGCGGCAACTGGGCCGCCAAGGCCTCCATCCATTCTTTTTTATCCCGCAGCGCGGTGGTTGCCGGCGCCACCGGCGGGACATCGGTGTAGTTGGTGATGTATTCGCTGGTCGCCGATAGTGCAACTGCCGGGTTGGCGCGTATGCGGTCGGCCATGTCAGCCGCCAGTTGGTTGGCCTTGGTAAGCGCCTCGGACGCCGCCGCGTTTGACACCCCACTGACCAGCAGACCGGCCACCCCGATCAGACCGAACGCAAGGATCAGCATCGTCACCAAAACCTCAATCAGGCTGAAACCGGCCTGATGAATTTGTAGCCGGCATTGCTGGTGCATGGGACCCTTGCCGGAATGCAGAACGTGTTTCATAAACGCACCCTATGACGAGGGACAAAGCACCGCATTGGCCACGCGCGCCACACGCACGCGTCCCGAACTGTTGACGATCAAACAGTATTTCTCGCTGGTCGCTTGCAAAAACCAGTATGTCGCCCCTGCATTTGGGGTCTGCGTCCGGCCTTGCCCGTTGTATGTGATGTAGTTGGCTGAAACGCTCTTGTCGAAGGTCAGGCCTGCAGCCGGCGCGGCAACCACCTCAAGCCGCGTGACGGTAGCGCTGTCCGCAATCGGTGCCAGACCGCCATTGCCAATGCCAGTCTTGTCGACAAAAACTGTCCAGCCATTCTGAAACTGGCCGGCCACATCTTTTGCTGCGATAGTTACTCTCGCGTCGGCCCCGCGTTTGATCGCCTCCGACCGGGCCAGGTTCATCGATACCTGCAATGCCGACGACGCTGCCGATGCGCGGTTGTTGCGCAGCATTTCGGTAAACTGCGGCCCAGCAATCGCGGCCAGAATACCGACAATGGCAACCACAATCATCGCCTCAATCAACGTAAAGCCGTGCTGCGCGCAGCGAGATGAAATACGGGCCTTCGCGAGGCACTGCCCGGCCTGGCGCAAATCGAACGCGGATGAAATGGGACCAACTTTGACCATGAACGCATGGTAGGCACTGGCTGAGCCGACACCAGCAAAAAACGGACAGGCGGTCAGACTCAGCGGTCAGGCGGTAAAGTCCAGCCATGCATGACAGCGCCTCTGAACCGGGATCTGAACTGCCGGCACCCATGGCCATGGCATTGGGTCTGGCTGCACAGAACCGGCTGGCGACACCGCCGAACCCCAGTGTCGGCTGCGTCATCACTACGCCACAGGGCGTGTTTCTGGGCCAGGGTGCCACCCAGCCAACCGGCGGTGCCCATGCCGAGATCATGGCCCTGCGCGACGCGGCACAGCGCGGCAACTCCGTCGCTGGTGCAGTCGTCTACGTTACGCTCGAACCCTGTGCGCACCACGGCCGCACCGGGCCATGCTGCGACGCGCTGCTGGCCGCTGGCGTGGGCAAGGTCGTGGCCAGCCTGGCCGACCCGAACCCGCTGGTGTCTGGCCAGGGTTTCGCGCGGATGCGTGCTGCCGGTATCGAGATTGAGACCGGCCCCGGCGCGGACACCTCCCGCGCGCTGAATATTGGTTTCTTCAGCCGCATGCTGCGCAAAACTCCGTGGGTGCGCATGAAGGTGGCCGCATCGCTGGACGGCACCACCGCACTGGATAACGGTGCCAGCAAATGGATCACCTCAGCCGAAGCGCGGGCCGACGGGCATGCCTGGCGCGCGCGCGCGTGCGCCGTGCTGACGGGAGTGGGCACCGTGCGCGACGACGACCCAGGGTTGGACGTGCGCCTGGCAGACACCCCGCGACAGCCCGCGCTGGTGGTGGTCGACAGCCGCCTCGAAACAGCTCCGCACGCCCGACTTTTTTTGCCCGGTCGCGACATCCGCTTTTATGCGGCGCTGCAAGATACTGTGAAGCAGGCGGCGCTTGCCACGC
>JANOCN010000876.1:0-8652 GCA_031412185.1 Betaproteobacteria bacterium
GGTCGATGATGCGAAGTTCCACCCAGGGCATGGCCCGACCGACGGAACGCAGCAGGCCGGAGCGCTCCCCTTCCAGCGCATGGTCTTCGGGGTTGAGCACCACCACGGTGCCCGAGCTCTCGGTCATGCCGTAGGCATGCATGAACCCGCAGCGCAGCAACTCCAGCGCGCGGCGCAGCAGTACCTCGCCGATCGGGGCGGCGCCGTACATCAGCAATTGCAGGCTGGCCAGGTCGGCGTGTTCGATGCCGGGTGTCTGCAGCATGGCCTGGACCACCGTGGGCACCAGAAACGTGTGCGTAACGCGGTATTTTTCGATGTATTGGATCGCCTGCGCGGTGTTCACCTCGCGCATCAACACAGTATGGCCGCCCACGGTCATGGTGCTTGAACCGTAACCGATGCCGCCGATATGGAACATCGGCATCGCCACCAGGTTGACGCTGTGCTGGTCCATGCCCCAGGACTCACCGAGCCGCTGCGTGAACGACATGCCGTGGTTGGTCAACATGACACCCTTGGGCAGGCCCGTGGTGCCAGAGGTATAGAGCAGCAGCGCCACGTCATCGGGCTGGCCCACATGGCCGGGATCGACGGCCGGGGCAGCAGCGCGCCACGCGTCGTAGTCGTCGCCCAGCGTGATGACCAGGCGCACGCTGGCGCAGCGCCGCGCCTCTTCGCTCAGCAAGCCCTGCTCGCCTGGGCCGACGATCAACACGGTTGGTTTCGCATCCTGCACGATGGCGGTCAGCTCGGGCGCTGCCAGGCGCCAGTTCAGGCCAACCAGCGTGGCACCGATCTTGTTGGTGGCGTACAGCAGCTCGTAACACTCGGCCCGGTTCTTGGTAAGCAGCGCCACCCGGTCCCCGGCAACCACACCCGCAGCGCGCAGGGCATTGGCTGATTGCGAGCTGTAGCCATGCAACTGCGCGAACGACCAGGTGACACCTTCAAAAGTCAGCGCGGGTGCTTGCGGTGTGTCCGCAGCATGCTGGCGGACGATCTGGGCGAAGGTCGGTGTCATGGTGAGTCGTTTGCGCAATGGGAGCGTCTGATGCAATCAGTAACTCTTGGGCAGGCCCAGGCTGTGCTGCGCCACGAAGTTAAGGATCATTTCGCGGCTTACCGGCGCGGTCTTGTGCATGCGGGCAATGAACCATAAGTCCGCCAGGCCGTATTCCAGCGCCATGCCATTGCCGCCGTGGACCTGGATCGCCTGGTCCAGCGCCTCCAGCGACGCGTCGGCTGCGGCGAACTTGGCCATGTTCGCCGCCTCACCGGCCTCCGCCGAACCCGCGTCGTACAGCTGTGCCGCGCGCGATGTCATCAAGCGTGCCTGCTGCACACCCACGTAGGCCTTGGCCAGGGGGTGGGCGATGCCCTGGTGCGCCCCGATAGGGGTTTTCCACACCGTTCGGTCGATCGCGTACTGCGAACCTTTCTCGATGGCGTAACGCGATATGCCGTTGTTGATGGCGGCCGCGCAGACACGTTCCGGGTTCAGTCCGGCGAACAGGTGACGCAGGCCCTGGCCTTCCTGGCCTACCAGCGTCTCTGGCCCGAGCGCGACGTTGTCGAAGTACAGCATGAACTGCGTCTCCGGCACGTGGATCGCGGTCTCGATCGGGGTCATGCTGATACCTGGCGCGTTGACCGGCACGATGAACAGCGAAAGTTGGCCGCGTCCTTTCTCGTCGAGCGTTTCGCCGCGCGCCACCACCATGATCGAGTCGACCTCGTCGACCGCCGAAGTCCAGTACTTGTTGCCGGTGAGCTTCCAGCCGCCGCTGCCGTCGGGACGCGCAACCGTGCTCACCTTGTGCGTGTTGGTGCCGGCGTTGGGCTCCGTGATGGCGAAGGCAAGCCTGCGTTTGCCGTTGGCCAGACCGGGCAGCCAGTCCTGTTTCATGGCGTCGCTGGCATGCTGCTCGATGATAGGAGCGCAGATCGCCCCGATCACCAGAGACAGCATCGGGCAGCCCTGGGCCGCCGACTCCTCGACCACCACGTTGTAGTCGGCCAGGCCGCTACCGCCTCCGCCGTATTTCTCGGCGACGTGCACGCCGAGAAACCCGGCCTCGCCCAGCGCATTCCACAGCTCGACCGGTTTTTGGTTGAGCTTGACCTTCTCCTGAAAATAGCGGCGCCCGAAGCTGCCTACCAGTTTGCCAACGCTGTCACGCAGCATGGGATGGTGATCGGCGGTGTCTACCAGCGTGGAACCAAAGATATTTGCCATGAAATTGCCTCAGATGTACAACTATGCGTTCAAGCCGCACTGGACGGCCATTCGAAGAAACCCTTGCCCGACTTCTGACCGAGCTCCCCGCGCGCCACCATCTCCTGCAGGATTTGCGGTGGTGCGTAGCGTTCGCCCAGGGCCTTGCTCAACTGGTGGGCGATGTCCAGGCGTACGTCCAGGCCCACGATGTCGCTCAGGCGCAGTGGCCCGATCGGATGGCGGTAAGCAATGACCATGGCGCGGTCGATGTCCTCGGCGCTGGCTACCCCATCCTGCAGCATGCGCATCGCTTCCAGCGAAGCAATCAGGTCGAGCCGACTGGTCGCAAAGCCCGGCACATCGCTGACCGTGATCGTGGTCTTCCCCGTGGCTTCTGCAAATTGCCGTGCCAGCGCCAGCGTTTGCGCGCTGGTGTGTTCGCCGCGTATGAGTTCGACCATTTGCAGTGACCACACCGGGTTGAAGAAGTGCATGCCCAGAAAGGTCGAAGGGTCGCGCACCGAACCCGCAAGCGTATTTATGGACATGGAACTGGTGTTGCTGGCAATGATGCGAGGAGTGCGGGTGTCGATCTGGGCCAGCACCTGTTGCTTGAGTGCCAGCCGCTCGGGCACCGTCTCCACCACCAGGTCCAGACCTGTGGGCAGCTCTGCGGCCGATGCCACACGCCGCACACTATGCGACACATGCTCGACCTGGGCGGCGTTCAGTTTGCCGCGTTTCGCACCGGACTGGGCCACGTCAGCCAGCGTCTGCCGCACCGCGCGACTGCGCGTGTCGTCTGGCTCCACGATGGTTACGTTCCAGCCCGCCGCAGCGTAGACGTAGGCAATGCCCACGCCCATGGTGCCAGCGCCGACCACGGCCATGGCAAACGCTGCAGGGGGGGTGATGGCAGGAGACGTCATGCCGTTGTCCTTTGGAAGATATTCATTGCCAGCGCAGCATTGGTGCACCGGCCGTGGCGTGAGATATGGTCGGCGGGCCGATGCGACACGCCGCCGGGCGCCTGGCCCGGTGCCGAGCGCCTACTGGAACGGATCAGTCGCCGTTCGCAGCTGCCACGTTCGCATGGTGCAGACGCACATCCTTGGCGCATACCATGGCCAGTACCAGCGAGGCCACGCGTTCCGAAGCCTCCTCCTTCATCAGCCGCCCGCCCGATCGGTACCACACCTGCGACCAGCCCACAATGCCGACGATGGCCAGCGCCGTCAAATGCACGTCCTCGACTGTGAACTCGCCCTGCGCCACACCCTCTTCCAGTACTTCCACCAGCCGGTGGTCGAACGCGCGCCGCAACCGGTTGATGGACTCGCGGTCCTCCAGCGCGAGTTCCTTCTCCTCGCGGCTGTAAATCACTGCATGCGCCTGGTGATTGAGTACCGTCAACATGAAGTCGCGGGCGATCGCTGCCAGCTTTTCGGTCGGTGTACCGCGCTGTGCCATCGCCCGCATCAGCGAATCGTGGGAGACGCGGGTGCCGCGCATACAAATCTCGGCCAGCAGATCGGATTTGGACTTGAAATGCGCATAAATGAACGGCTTGGTGACGTGGATCGCATCGGCCACCTGCTCCAGCGTCGTGCGGGCGTAGCCCTGGTGGTAAAACAGGTCCACCGCTGCGGCCACAATACTCTCGCGCTTGAGCCGCCAGATAGCGTCGCGTATATCCTCGGGCGCATTCGGATCGTCCGCGGCCCGGCGCGCCGTCCGCCCGGCCATGGCTTTGGAGACTGGTCGGGGTTTGGCGATTGTCTTCATGGTATTGAGCATATCCCACCGCAATAAGTCTGTTGATGGCAGGCTGCCCGCGCAACTTCTCAGGCAAAACATGCCTCGGCATAGTGCGCTCACGCATGGCTGCCTCCGTTGATCTGCATGCCCTGCCCGGTAATGTGGCTGGACAAATCGGAGCAAAGGTAAAGCATCAGGTTGGCGACTTCTTCCGGCAGCGCATAGCGGCCGTCAGGTATGCCGGCCGCACGCTGCTCGCGCAGATTCTGGGCGTCGCCGGGGGCTTGTCCGGCCTCGATGTCGCGCAGCATCGCGGTGTCCACCGGGCCAGGGCAGACCGCGTTGATGCGGATCCCCTTGCGCGCTACTTCGAGCGCGGTTGACTTGGTCAGACCCAGCACTGCATGTTTGCTGGCTGCGTACGGACCCAGATTGCGCACACCAATGTAAGCCCCCAACGACGCGGTATTGACGACCGCACCGCTGCGTTGCGCGACCATCACCGGCAACACAGCTTTTAGCCCGAGAAACACGCCGCGTACATTGATCGCCATGACCTTGTCGAACAATTCGTCCGGGTAATCGACCAGCGGCAGGATGCTGCCCTGCCAGGCGGCGTTGTTCATGAACACGTCGATACGGCCTCCCCATTCCTTGCGCGCCGCCGCTACGTAGTTGGCCACGTCTTCGGAGCGGCTGACGTCGGCGGCGACAAACATCGCTGCGCCCCCCCGTTTGCGGATTTGCGCCTCGGTCTCCAAACCACTTTCACGGGCCAGATCGACCACCAGCACCCTGGCCCCAGCGTCAGCAAGCGCCAAAGACACCGCACGGCCGATGCCACCGCCAGCGCCGGTGACTATGGCCACCTTGCCGGTGAAGTCGAAACTCATGCCTGCTTCTCCTGTGAGGCAGGGCTTGCGGCAGCCGTGGGCGTGGAGCGCATATCGAAGCCCGTGTAACCTTCAGCCGCGCATTGTTGCAAGACCCGGCGGTAACCACGCACGCCGCCCGAATAAGGCAGGAAGACACGCGGTTTGCCAGCCATCTCGGCACCGTTGTAATAGGAATTCGTCGTCATGTAGATGGTCTGCTTCGCCTTCTCGTTGACGTGCGCAACCCAGGCCTGCTCGGCCTCGGGCGTGGCCTCGAACACCTTATGCTGCTCGGAGTCCATCTCGTTGATCAGCGTAGCCAACCAGTCGATCTGTTCCTCGGTGGACAGCAGTACATTGCTCAGCAGCGAAGGGCTTCCTGGCCCGACGACGATCAACATGTTCGGGAAACCGGCCACGGCCACGCCGAGCTGGGTCACCGGGCCGTGGGCCCATTTCTGCTTGAGCGTCAAGCCGCCCACACCGACGATGTCGGGTCTGAGCAGCGAACCAGTAAGGGCGTCGAAGCCGGTGGCGAATATGACCATGTCGAGTTCGTGCAGCTTCGCAGCAGTGCGGATACCTGCGGGCGTGAACTCGATGATCGGCGACTCGCGGATGTCGGCCAGCTCCACGTTATCCCGGTTGAAGGCCTGAAAGTAGCCACTGTCCACCGATGGGCGCCGGGCGGCGAATGGATGGTCCTTCGGGATCAGCTTGTCGCGCAACTTGGGGTCGTCGATAGCGCTGGCGATCTTGCGGCGCACGAATTCAGCCGCCGTGTCGTTGGCTTCCTTGTTCAACAGAAGGTCGAAATAGGCCAGCGCAAAACCGAAGCCGAGCCGGTGCCAGGCCGCCTCGTAGACCGCTTCGCGCTCCTCTGGGGTGGCATCCAGCGCGGATTTCTTGTTCGGCACAAAACCCAGTCCAGTGGGCGAATTCAGTGCCTGCTCGCGGCGGGCGCGGTAGGTGGACTTGACCCGGCGGTCTTCTTCGTCGGAGACCGGCGCATTGGATGCGGGAACGCTGTAGTTGGGGGTGCGCTGGAAAACGGTCAGGTGTTTGGCCTTCTTCGCGATCACCGGGGTCATCTGCATGCCAGACGACCCGGTGCCGATGATGCCCACACGTTTGCCGTCGAACTCGACCTTGTGTTTGGGCCAGACACCGCTGTGGATGATTTCGCCCTTGAAGCCCGACTGGCCCGGATAGTCAGGCGCCTTGGTGGTGGACAGCTGGCCCACGGCCAACACAAAATACTGCGCCGACACCTGGCGCCCATCCTCGATGGTGACGGTCCAGCGCATATTCGCCTCATCGTACTCGGCGCGCTTCATCCGGCTGTTGAAGCGGATGTCCCGGCGCAGGTCGAAACGCTCGACAACGTGGTTGATATAGCGCAGAATTTCTGGCTGGGTGGCATAACGCTCGGACCAACGCCACTCCTGTTCAAGCTCCGGCGAAAAACGGTAGGAATAGTCGAAGCTCTCGACGTCGCAGCGTGCGCCGGGATACCCGTTGTGGTACCAGACGCCACCCACATCGGCGCTACCCTCCAGCACCACTACTTTTTTCCCCATGGCGCGCAAGGTGTACAACGCCCGCAACCCTGCGAAGCCTGCCCCGATAACCACCACATCGGCTTGATCCATGCAATTGTCTCCAGAAATAAGTCTTGGGCCAGAACACGCCTGTTGTCCCCCCGGACACCATCTTTGGGTTTTCAGTAGTGGACTATCTTGTGCGTATTCTTGCATACTGCACAGTATATTTCAAGCTCTACTCTATACCCGAGTAAAATCTAGGGAATTGTAAAAAACTCTTATATTTATTGGTAGTTACACAAAGGTAGACAAATCTACTCACGAGTAATAGAATTACCGCGAGAAGCGTTTAGCAAGCCAGAACCGAAGGAGACACCATGCCCACGAGCGTTCCAAACCCACAGGCGTCGGGTGCCGATATTTCGCGCCAAGCCGACAGCGGCGCGTTTGGCACCATCACCGAGCGTCAGCAGGCCCTGTGGCGTCGCTACCCGGCCTGGCAGCCGCGCACGTTGGATCAGGTCCTCGACACAGTCGCCAACGAGTTCCCGGACCGCCCCTATGTCATCACCGACGGGCAAACCTGGTCCTACCGCGACATCCAGCGCTGGTCCGAACGCCTGGCCACCGGGCTGGTGCAAGCGGGCGTGCGTCCGGGCGACCATGTTGGCCTGCTGCTTGCCAACTACCCGGAGTTCGTGGCCATCAAGTTCGCCATAGCGCGCGCCGGTGCCGTGGCGGTGCCAATCAACTTCCTGAACCGCCGCGATGAACTCGGGTACGTGCTGCGCCAGTCGGATGCCGTGCTGCTGGTCACCATGGACCGCTTCCGCAACCTCGAGTACCTCCATTTCCTGGACGAACTCGCGCCCGGCTGGGAACACCAGGGTGGTGGCGAGAATTTCCCCAAACTCAAACGCGTAGTGGTCTTCCCCACCGGCGATGCGCCGGTACGTGTGGGCGCGACAGCGCTAGCCAACTTGGGTGCCGACGCCGGGCCGTGGCAGCCAATCAGCCACCCCGGACCCACGTCCAACGCCGACATCATCTACACCTCGGGTACGACCGGCGCTCCCAAGGGTGTCATGCTGACGCACGACATGATTTTGCGCACCGCGTTTGGAAGCACCTATGGCCGCGCTTTCGAGGATGGGCGGCGGATTGTATTTTCGCTGCCGATGTACCACGTGTACGGCTACGTCGAAGGCCTGCTGGCGGCGATGTTCGTAGGCGGATCGGTGGTGCCGCAACTCAAGTTCGATGCCGCCGATACCTTGCGTGCAATCGAACACCACCGCGCTAGCGACGTACTGCTGATCCCGACCATGACGCTGGCCCTGCTGGATGAACTGAAGAAAAACAGCTACGACCTGTCGTCGCTGCACTCCGTGATTTCTTCCGGCGGCAGGTCCCCGGCCACTATCTGGCCACAGATTTTCGAGCTGCTGCGGCCAGCCGAGTTGACCAGCGGCTACGGCATGACCGAGGTTACCGCTTCCGCGACTGTGACCCGGCCCGACGACCCCAGGGAACGGCTGCTGACGACCAACGGTCGGCTGCGCGACGTCGGCCCTGCAGGCGACCCGGCGAACGGCGGACTGCTGGTGGCCTACCGCGTGATCGATCCTGAGTCCGGAGCCGAACTCGCCCACGGGCAGATCGGCGAGCTACAAGCAAAAGGAATTGGCGTCACCGCGGGTTATTACAACAAGCCCGAGGCCACGGCCGCCACCTTCACGCCCGACGGCTGGCTGCGCACTGGCGACCTCGGCGTACTCGACGCCGAGGGCTACCTGACGCTGGCCGGGCGACTCAAGGAGTCGTACCGTTGCGGTGGCGAGCAGGTGCTGCCGAGCGAAATTGAAGACCTGATGGTCACCCACCCGGCAGTGTTGCAGGCCCATGTGGTGCCGGTGCCGGACGACCGCATGGGCGAGGTGGGCGTAGCCTACGTGGTGCTGCGCGACCAGCCCGCAGTGACACCCGCTGAGCTGATCGAATTCTGCGCCGCCCGGCTGGCACGCTTCAAGCTGCCGCGACACGTGTTGCCGATCCGCGCCGAAGATATCCCCGCCACGCCATCCGGCCGCGCGCGCAAGTTCCTGCTGGTGAAGATGGCCACCGAGACGCTGGGGCTGGGATGAGCGGCGAACCCGATTACGCAAAATACGCCACACCGGCGTACCCGCAGACTTTTTCCTCCGGGTTCGGTATGCGCGCCAGCGACCAGTCCAGCAACTCGCCAAAAGTCTGC
>JANOCN010000877.1:0-1933 GCA_031412185.1 Betaproteobacteria bacterium
TGCGAGCCTAAACACGGTCGTCTTGGCCAGGTCCTTGATGACCGCAAAACCTCCTGCCATGTCCCCATAAAGAGTGCAGTAACCGGTGGCGAGTTCGCTCTTGTTGCCCGTGGTAAGCACAATTGCACCGAACTTGTTGGACAGCGCCATCAACAAGGTGCCGCGTATGCGCGCCTGGATATTCTCTTCGGTTGTATCTTCGGGCCGCCCGGCAAATTCGCGCGCTAGCGATGCCTTGAAAGCTTCAAACTCCGGCACGATGGAAATCTCGTCATAACGCACGCCCAGTCGCGCAGCCATGTCACGCGCGTCGATCCAGCTGATGTCGGCGGTGTAGGGAGACGGCATCATGACGGTACGGATGCGGTCTTTGCCAAGCGCATCCACGGCAATCGCCAGCACCAACGCCGAATCTATACCACCGGACAAACCGAGGATGGCACCGGGAAAACCGTTCTTTCCCAGGTAATCGCGCACCCCGAGCACCAGCGCGTCCCACAGGTCCGCATCCGGGCTGCGTTCCGGCTCGATACTGGCTGCGAGCCGCACAGCCGCGGATGTCGCCTGCGTTCCCGGCTCCGCCATTACTTCGAAAAGCTGCTCCCGGAAACTCTGAGCGCGCCCAGCCAGGGTGCCATCGGCATTGAGTGCAAAAGAGTGCCCCTCGAACACCACCTCGTCCTGCCCTCCCACCAGGTGGGCGTAGACCATCGGCAAGCCACAGGCCAGTACCCGCTTGCGCATGATCTGTTCGCGTTCGTACCCCTTGCCCACATGGAACGGGGACGCATTGATCACCGCCAGCAGTTGAGCCCCGGCAGCCTGCGCAAGACGGGCCGGCGCATCGAACCAGGCATCCTCACAAATCAGCAGGCCGATACGCAGCATGTCTGCGCCCTCCCCGGCCTCGAAAACACAAACGCCCTGGCCGGGTGTGAAATAGCGCCGCTCGTCAAACACCTGGTAATTCGGCAACTCGCGTTTGGCATAGGTTTGTACCACCTTGCCCTCCCGGATCACACTGGCGGCATTGAAGCGGCTCTGGATCGCAACCGACCGGGTGCGGCTGTCGCCGCCCACCGGGTGGCCCACCACGACCACCATGCCCTTTAACCCTGCCAGCTCGCGCACCACTGTTTTCACGGCATCATCACAGGCGGTAATGAACGCGGGGCGCAAAAAGAGATCTTCAGCGGCGTAACCACAAATCGACAACTCGGGGGTCAACAACAGACGCGCACCGTCTGCATGGGCCGTACGGGCTGCGTCGATAATCTGCTGCGCGTTTCCCGTCAGGTC
The DNA here is from genome assembly GCA_031412185.1 of Betaproteobacteria bacterium. Lineage (GTDB taxonomy): Bacteria > Pseudomonadota > Gammaproteobacteria > Burkholderiales > Burkholderiaceae_C > CAISIP01. Next base: position 1,300 of record JANOCN010000877.1, read on the forward strand.
GCCAACCACAAAATTCAACTGGGCAACACAGATTTTGAGAGTCATGGGAACACAGAATACGGCTCAAGCGCAGGGGGTTGGCGACGGTGCAACGGATTATGTCATTGAGGTACTCGATTCGCCGCTGCAGGTCAGCGCCGCCCACTGGAACCAGTTGCTAGCGTTGCAGGCAGATGCGAACCCATTTCAGCGCCATGAGTACCTGAGCGCGATGTCCGTCAGTGACAGCGCTACGCCCAAGACCGGCTGGACACCGCGATTTTTCGTTTTGTGGCGCGTCGATCCCGCGAGCCCTGTTGCGACGCGGGAGCTGCACGGGGCGTGTGCCTTGTATCTCAAGGACCACTCGTACGGGGAGTATGTGTTTGACCATGCCTGGGCCAATGCCTACCACCAGCACGGCGTGCCGTATTACCCGAAGGCACTGGTAGCACCCCCATTTACGCCCGTGCCCGGGGTTCGTTTGCTGGCACGCGACCGTACCGCCCGCACGGCGCTTGCGCGCGCGCTGGTCGACTGGTGCCGGGACGCGGGCTTGTCGTCTCTGCACATATTGTTTGCCAGCGACGAAGATGTGCTGGCCTGTACTGCGGCAGGTTTCATGCTGCGGCATAACGTGCAGTTCCACTGGACC
>JANOCN010000878.1:0-4179 GCA_031412185.1 Betaproteobacteria bacterium
GGGAAGTATCAGGTCGCGCGCGTCGCTGGTGGCCGTGATGTCAAGAAAGGTCAACTCATCGGCACCTTGCTGGTTGTAACGCGCGGCAATTTCGACCGGGTCACCGGCGTCGCGCAACTCCAGAAAATTCACGCCTTTGACAACCCGGCCACCGGTGACGTCCAGGCATGGAATGATGCGTTTGGCAAGCATCAGGGAGAAGGACCGTGCTAACCGTTCAGTTCGTCGGCGCGTGCCTGGGCCGCTGCGAAATCCAGATCGCCGGTGTAGATGGCGCGACCACAGATAACGCCCTCCACTCCTTCGCTTTCGACCTCGCACAAGGCCTCGATGTCGGCCATGGAACTCAATCCACCTGAGGCGATCACGGGAATAGTCAGCGCCTGGGCGAGTTTCACCGTGGCCTCCATGTTGATGCCGGACAACATGCCATCGCGCCCGATGTCGGTGTAGATAATCGATTCCACCCCGTAGTCCTCGAATTTCTTTCCCAGGTCAATCACATCATGGCGCGTGAGTTTGCTCCATCCGTCGGTAGCGATCTTTCCGTCCTTGGCGTCCAGCCCCACAATGATATGGCCACCAAATGCGGTGCAGGCATCCTGCAGGAAACCTGGGTTCTTGACCGCTGCCGTACCGATGATCACGTAGCGCAACCCGGCGTCCAGGTAACGCTCTATCGTATCGAGATCGCGGATGCCGCCACCGAGCTGTACGTCCACCTCGCTGCCGACGCTCTTGAGTATTTTGCGGATCGACATCTCGTTTTTCGGATGCCCGGCAAAAGCCCCGTTCAAATCGACCAGGTGCAGGCGCCGCGCGCCCAGGTTGACCCAATTCCGGGCGACCGCAGCCGGGTCCTCACTGAAGGTCGTGGACTGGCCCATGTCGCCCTGTTTCAGACGTACACAATGACCGTCTTTCAGGTCAATCGCAGGGATAAGAAGCATGGTGCGCGAACAGCGGAAAACAGATCAGGGGTTCCAGCGAAGGAAGTTGCGGTAAAGCGCCAGGCCGTGGTCAGCACTTTTTTCAGGATGGAATTGGGTGGCGAAAATATTATCGCGCGCAATCGCCGCTGTAAAGCGGCCACCATAGTCCGCAACGCCTGCGCTGTGGCGCGCATCAGACGGTCTGGCATAGTAGCTGTGCACAAAATAGAAGTAACTGCCATCGGGCACGTCGCCCCATAAAACGTGCGCCCCTGCGCCATGGTCACACCGATAGACCTGGTTCCAGCCCATTTGTGGCACCTTGTACCGGCTTCCATCGGGCTGTTTGCGCCCGGACAACTCGAACCGGACTACATCACCGCCAATCAGGCCCAAACCCGGCGTGCCGCATTCGCCAATCTCATTGCGCCCCTCAGCGCTATGGTCCAGCAGCATTTGCATGCCTACACACACACCAAACAGCGGTTTGGTGGCTGCCGCCTCCAGCACCGATTCGCGCAAACCGGAGCCACGCAACTCCGCCATGCAATCACGCATCGCACCTTGCCCGGGCAGCACCACACGTTCGGCAGACCGAACCTGCTCTGGATCTGACGTGACCACCACCGCGTAGCCGCTACCAGCCGCGACCGCGCGGACGGCCTGCGACACCGAGCGCAGGTTGCCCATTCCGTAGTCCACCACCGCGACGGTCTTGCCAAACATGCTGGCTTAGTTGCTACCCACCAAGCGACCTTCGTACCGCAGCGCTTTCTGAACCGTTGTCAAAGAGAGCCCTTGGTTGACGGAATGGTTCCCGCCGAGCGGGGGTCTAGCTCCAGCGCGGCGCGCAAGGCGCGGGCAAACGCCTTGAAAACAGTCTCGGCCTGGTGGTGTGCGTTCTCGCCGCGCAGATTGTCGATGTGCAAAGTCACCAGGGCGTGGTTCACAAACCCCTGGAAAAACTCGTGCGCAAGCTGGCTGTCGAAAGTACCAATCATGCCGCTCTTGAAGGGCACATGCATGACCATTCCCGGCCGCCCGGAAAAATCGACCACCACGCGGCTAAGGGCCTCGTCCAGCGGCACATAGGCGTGTCCGTAGCGGCGTATGCCCTTTTTGTCGCCGACTGCTTGAAACACCGCCTGGCCAAACGCGATACCTACGTCTTCGACCGTATGGTGGCCGTCGATATGCAGATCACCTTCGGCGTGCACATCGAGGTCCAACAAGCCGTGGCGCGCGATCTGGTCGAGCATATGGTCGAAGAAGCCGATGCCAGTGTGCAACTTTGCCAGACCGCTGCCATCCAGATTGACGCGCACTGTGATTCTGGTCTCGTTGGTGTTGCGCGTAACTTCCGCAATCCTGGGTAAGTACGGCGCATTGACAAGCGACGGCGGGTTCATATAAATTCCTTCGTGCTGCGCACTACGGTGCAATTCGCCTTCGGAGCGGCCGGGCGGCTCATAAGGATTCCTTCAATGCCGTGAGCATGGCATGGTTTTCGGCTTCGGTGCCAACCGTCAGGCGCAAGCAGTTGTGCAGCAGAGGATGCATCGCAGACACATTTTTTACCAGTATGCCGCGCGATTTGAGTCGCCCAAACACAGTTGCGGCATCGGCCGTCGCGCCGGGCTGGGCAGCAACGCGCAGCAGAATCATGTTGGCATCGCTTCGAAACGCCTGCACGCCGGCCAGCCGCCCAAGCGCCTGCACAATCATGCCGCGCTGGGCAACGATATCTTGCGCCTGGGCCGCGAAAACCTCTGCATGTTCCAGTGCAAACAAGGCACATTCTGCGTTCAGGACACTGATGTTGTAGGGTGGGCGGACTTTGTCTATCTGGGCGATCAGCGGCACGCGCCCCACCAGGTAACCGATTCGCACGCCCGCCAGGCCAAACTTGCTCATGGTGCGCATCAACAGCACATTGCCATACCGGGTGATGCGATCCATGAAACTGGCGCCGGCAAATGGCTGGTACGCCTCGTCGATGACCACAAACCCGGGTGCCGCCGCAATCACGCGCTCGATGGCCCGGTCGTCCCACAGGTTGGCAGTGGGATTGTTCGGATACGCCAGGTAAATGATGGCCGGTTGGTGGATCGCGATGGCGTCCAGCATCGCGACCTCGTCAAGTTCGAAGTTGCTGTCCAGTGGCACACCAACAAACTTCAGTCCCTGCAGTTGCGCGCTTAAGGCATACATCACAAAACCGGGCACCGGTGCCAATACACAGGCACCCGGCACATCGCAGGCGATGGCCAGCAACGAAATCAATTCGTCTGAACCGTTTCCCAGCAGGGTGTCGAAACCTGAAGGCACCACGGCATATTGCGCCAGCGCCCGGCGCAGGTCGTCGATGCGGCTGGCCGGGTAGCGGTTCAACGCCAGCGCGCCCAGCCGCTGGCCGAGCTGCGCCTGCAATGCACCGGAAAGGCGATGCGGGTTTTCCATCGCGTCCAGCTTGAGCAAACCCGCCGAATCCTGGACTGCGTATGCGTGCATGTCCAGTACATCCGGGCGAATGTGCTGGCTGATCAAGTCTGGCGGTGACATGGGGTCAAGACGCATCTGGTTTCTGGTTGAACGCGGTCACAAAGGTGGGTGGCTACGGCTCGGCACCGCAGTCTGAATAATCAGTCAGCAGGTGTAGACGGCGGCCAATGCGTTCAACAGCACCAGTTGCACCGGCATATCCGCCTCATACAGCCCCTCGTTGCGCTTGAGTTCCGTGGCAAAAAGCGGCTGCGCCATCTGCGGTTCGAGTCTGCGCCCATTCAGGCAAAACAGCGCCTTGGCACCGCTACGAACGGCCTGGGCATTGGCCTCAATTGCCCCCTCCATCGCACCTACCAGGTAGTACTGAACGTAGATGCCACCATGCTTGACGTCGGACTGCTGCAAGGCACGCATTTCCCGGATGCTCATTGCGTGGGCACCGGTGAACAGCGCCGCACCGCACCACAACGCCATAGCCCAGCCCCAACGCGGCGCGCCAGGCACCGACACGCTGCGCAGCCCACGGCACAAAAAACGCAATGTCATTCGAACCTCATTTCTGCCGCCCTTGCGTGAGCCTGCAAACCTTCCCCGCTGGCAAGCACGGCGGCGATTTTTCCCAGCGTGTGAGCACCGGCCTGGGTGACTTCGATCAGGCTGCTGCGCTTCTGAAAATCATACACGCCCAGGGGGCTGGAGAAGCGCGCGGTGCCAGCAGTCGGCAGCACATGGTTGGGGCCGG
>JANOCN010000879.1:0-8295 GCA_031412185.1 Betaproteobacteria bacterium
GCTTACCTGCGCCAGGTGTTCGAGATTCCGCAACTGGAGTGACGCATGCGGCGGATTATAGAGAGCCCGGAATTCGGCGCAAGCGCTTTTTGCTGCATCGCAGCAATTTAGGGCGCAGGTCCTAAAGCCAAGCTTTTTCCACGCTTGGCCCGGGCTTCAAGCACAAACACAGCTGTTGCGACGGCAAGGGTTCGAAGCGACCGCAACGGCACCACGGAGCGCCTGCTCTTTCTATATGTCTATGCGTTGGTCGGCGGGTGGCAAGGGGCACCGTGGCCCCTAGCGCCTTCCCTTACACTGCGACCCTGGCCAGACGCGCCTTCCCAGGCCAAGACTTTAGCGATGATCATTACAAGCCTGCTCGATACCGACCTGTACAAGTTCACCATGATGCAGGTGGTGTTGCACCAGTTTCCCGGTGCGCAGGTGGAGTACCGCTTCAAATGCCGCAACGCCGCCAAAGCGCCAGTAGAAGGCGCGCCAAGTTTCGATCTGGCGCCTTTCGCAAGCGAGATCCGCGAGGAGATACGTTCCTTGTGCAGTCTCCAGTTTCATGACGCTGAGCTGGCGTATTTGCGCTCCATGCGGTTCATCAAGAGCGACTTTGTCGACTTTTTGGGCTTGTTCCACCTCAACGAAAAATACATCACCGTGCAGGGTTTGCCGAGTGGCGAAATCGACATCACGATCCGCGGGCCGTGGCTGCACACGATCCTGTTCGAGATTCCCGTGTTGGCGATCGTCAATGAGGTCTATTTCCGCAACACCCACAAACTGCCCGATCTGATCGAGGGGCGCAGACGGCTGGACGTCAAGATCGGACAGTTGCGCGCCGCTACCCTGGGCGATCTGAAAATCGCCGACTACGGCACACGCCGACGCTTCAGCAAGCTGTGGCATGAGGAGGTGTTGCGGGCGCTGGCGCTGCGCTTGGGTACGGCCCAGAGCCCAGGCCACGCAGCCGGCACGGCAGGCCAGTTGGCCGGAACCAGCAACGTGCTGTTTGCGATGAAACTGGGCCTCACGCCGCTGGGCACGATGGCGCACGAATACCTGCAGGCCTGCCAGGCGCTGGGCCCGAGGTTGCGCGACAGCCAGATTTACGGGTTCGAGTCGTGGGCCAAGGAGTACCGCGGCGACCTGGGCATCGCGCTTAGCGACGTGTACGGCATCGACGCGTTTCTGCGCGACTTCGACATGTATTTCTGCAAGCTGTTTGATGGTGCGCGGCACGACAGCGGCGACCCGTTCAGCTGGGGCGAACGAATGATCGAGCACTACACCAGGAACCGGGTCGATCCGCGCACCAAGACACTGATCTTCAGCGATGGGCTGACGGTGCCACGCACGGTGGAGCTGTACCAGCAATTCCGCGGCCGGTGTCAGCTTGCGTTTGGTATCGGAACCAACCTCACCAATGACCTGGGTTACGAGCCGCTGCAAATTGTCATCAAGATGGTGCGCTGCAACGGGCAGCCGGTGGCCAAACTCTCGGACACACCGTCCAAGAACATGTGTGACGACGAGCGCTACATGGCTTACCTGCGCCAGGTGTTCGAGATTCCGCAACTGGAGTGACGCATGCAACGCCTTGGCATCACGTTAGCACGCGCTATATTTCCGGAGGTGATAGAACGTCTGCAGGCGCATTTTGACGTGTTGTCCAACCAGGCGGATGACCTGCTGACTCCTTCGCAGCTGGCGGGACGCCTGGCCGGCCAGGTGGGTTTGCTGAGCACGGGTGGCGAACGGGTGGACCAGACCCTGCTCGCTGCATGCCCTGGTTTGAAAATTTGCGCCAATATGTCGGTGGGCTACAACAACCTGGATCTCGATGCCATGACCGCCGCAGGTGTTCTGGCGACCAATGCGCCCGACGTGTTGACAGAGACAACCGCCGACTTTGGTTTCGCGCTGCTGATGGCCACCGCGCGACGGATCACTGAGAGCGAACATTTCCTGCGTGCCGGCAGGTGGACCCGCTGGAGCTACGACATGTTTGCCGGTGCCGAAATCCATGGCGCAACACTGGGCATCATTGGCATGGGGCGCATTGGGCAGGCTATCGCCCGCCGGGGTGCGCACGGATTCGGCATGCAGGTGATCTACCACAACCGCTCGCGGCTGGACGCCGCGACCGAGGCCGTTTGCAAAGCGCGCTACGTGAGCCAGGACGAGCTGCTGCAGGCGGCAGACCATGTAGTGCTGGTCGTGCCTTACACCGCGGTGTCGCACCACACCATTGGCGCTGCAGAACTGGCACGCATGAAACCGACGGCCACGCTGGTCAACATTGCGCGCGGCGGAATTGTTGACGATGTCGCGTTGGCCCAGGCATTGCGCGAGCGGCGCATTGCAGCGGCAGGTCTCGATGTGTTCGAGGGTGAACCCCTGCTGCACCCGGGGTTGCTCGAACTGTCCAATGTGGTGCTGACGCCGCATATTGCGAGCGCCACCCGGCCGACCCGCCTTGCCATGGCCAACCTGGCGGCCGATAACCTGATCGGTTTCCTCACCACGGGCAAGGCCTTGACGCCGTTGAATCCCTCGGTACTGACCGGCTATTGAGCGGCACGCGATGCAGAACGGCGGTTACTACGGAATTCTTTTGTGGGGTTTGCTGGTGCTGGCGCTGTTCCATCTGGTCGCGTTGCTATGGCTGGTCTTGCGCAAGTCCGACCGCCAGTTGGTGCAGGCGGTAGAAGCGGCGCGTGTGGAGCAACTGGCGGCGCAGCAATCGGGTGCAGCACGTGTGGAGCGGCTGGAGCGGGAATTGGGACGCGAGATCGAAGCCTCTTCGCGCGTTGGGCGCCAGGAGTTGTCGCAGACTTTCGCCTTGTTCCAGCAGACCCTGCTGACACAGGGCGCAGAGGCGACGCGGACGCAGAACACCCAGATAGACGCGTTTGGTCAGCAACTGGCACTGCTCAAGCAGACCTTGTCCGACACACTCAGCACCCAGTTGCAAAACCTGAGCGAGGCGAATGCGCGGCGCATGGCGGAAGTGCGCCAGACCCTGGAAGCCCAACTGGCGCAGCTGCAGAGCAGCAACACCCTCAAACTCGACGAGATGCGCGCCACTGTGGACGAAAAACTGCAGGCCACATTGCAGGCGCGCCTGGGCGAGAGTTTCAAGCAGGTGGCGGATCGCCTCGAACAGGTGCACAAGGGCCTGGGAGAAATGCAGACGCTGGCGCAGGGCGTGGGCGACCTCAAGCACCTGCTGACCAACGTCAAGACGCGCGGCATATTTGGTGAGGCGCAATTGGGTGCGTTGCTGGAGCAGGTGTTTGTGCCCGACCAGTATGCGGTACAGGTGGCGACCCGCCCGGGCAGCAAAAATGTGGTCGACTTCGCGATCAAGCTGCCCGGCCGCTCTGACAGCGGCGAGCCGCTGTGGCTGCCGATTGATGCTAAATTCCCCAACGAAGACTACGAGCGGCTGCTCGACGCCCAAGGCCGTGCCGACGTGGCTGGTGCCGAGCTGGCAGGTAAAGCACTTGAGGCGCGCATCCGCCTGGAAGCCCGCTCCATGGCCGACAAGTATCTGGAGCCTCCGTACACCACCGACTTTGCGATTCTGTTCCTGCCCACAGAAGGTCTTTATGCCGAAGTATTGCGCCGCCCGGGACTGATGGAGGGACTGCAGCGCGAGCACCGGGTTACTCTGGCCGGCCCCACCACGCTGCTGGCGATGCTGAGCTCGCTACAGATGGGGTTCAGGACACTGGTGCTGGAGCAGCGCGCCAGCGAGGTATGGCAGGTGCTGGGTGCCGTCAAAACTGAGTTCGGAAAGTTCGGGGAGGTGCTGGCAAAGGTCAAGAGCCAGACTGAGACGGTGCTCAAGACCCTCGACTCGGCCGAGACCCGCAGCCGTGCCATGGGCCGCGCATTGAAGAAGGTGGAAGCCTTGCCCGGCCCACAATCGCAGGCAATGCTTGCGCCGGAGCGGGACTTTGACAAAGAGGCGGATGAAGTCTAGCGGCGCCGCCCTGGGGCGTCTCATTGCGGCGCAGATTTGTCTGCATGCATGTATGGCGGGTGCACGCATGGCGGCCCCGCTGCTGGCTCTGCGCGAGGGGTATAGCCCGCTTGCGGTAGGTGTGCTGCTGGCCCTGTTTTCCATGACCCAGGTATTCCTGGCGCTTCCTGCGGGGCGCTTTGCTGATCGGCACGGGTTACGCCGCCCCGTTGGGCTGGCGGTCGTCGCTGCGTGTCTGGGTGCTGCCAGCGCCGTGCTGTTTCCGGTCTTCCCGGTGCTGTGTTTTGCCGCGTTGATGACTGGTGGTGCCACCGGTGCATCGTCGATCGCCCTGCAGCGCCATGTGGGGCGGGCGGCGCAAGGTGCGACCGAACTCAAGCGCGTATTCAGCTGGCTGTCCATCGGGCCGGCCGCATCGAATTTTCTGGGGCCTTTCGCCGCAGGCTTGCTGATCGACTATGCCGGCACCACGGCCGGAGATACGACAGGTTATCGCGCCGCTTTTTTGCTGATGGCGTTGTTGCCCCTGGCAAGCTGGCTCTGGATACGCAAGGTCGCTGACCTGCCCCCGGTAGTGCCGGTGCAGGGTGCCGTGCCCACCCGCGTGTGGGACTTGTTGCGTGCGCCGATGATGCGCCGTCTGATGCTGGTGAGCTGGTGCCTTTCGTCCTGCTGGGATGTGCACACGTTTGTCGTGCCGGTGATAGGCCACGAGCGCGGCCTGAATGCCACGGTGATCGGGTCGATCCTTGGGGCTTTTGCCGTGGCTGCTGCATTGGTGCGGCTGGCCATGCCGGCGTTCGCCTCGCGCCTGCGCGAACATGTCGTGATTACGGCGGCGATGGTGGTGACAGCGGTGGCGTTTGCGATCTATCCACTGCTGCAAACGCCGCTGGCGATGGGTGCATGTTCGATTCTGCTTGGCCTGGCACTGGGTTCGGTGCAGCCTATGGTCATGAGTACGCTGCACCAGATCACACCGCATGCACGCCACGGCGAGGCGCTCGGGCTGCGCGTGATGGCGATCAACGCGTCGAGCGTGTTGATGCCAGTCATGTTCGGCACGGTTGGCGCAGTGGTCGGGGTGTCGGTGGTGTTCTGGGTAGCGGGAGCAGTGCTGGCAGGCAGCACCCGGGTCGCCTGGGGTCTGCGCCCCGGACCGTAGTACGCGGCTCTAGAGGCGGTAGAAGCTACGGATGAAGTCCCACGCCGTCTGGGGTTCATCCACGTAGGTAAACAGCTTCAGGTCTTCGGGTGATATCGCGCCCTCTTCCAGCAGCACCTCGAAGTTGAACAGACGCTTCCAGTAACTGGTGCCAAACAGCACGATCGGCACCGGTTTGGCTTTACCAGTCTGCACCAGCGTGATTACCTCAAACAATTCGTCCAGTGTTCCAAAACCACCGGGGAACGCCACCAATGCCTTGGCGCGCATCATGAAATGCATCTTGCGCAGCGCAAAGTAGTGAAACTTGAAACTCAGTGACGGGGTGACGTAGGGATTGCCTTGTTGTTCGTGGGGCAGGGCGATGTTCAGCCCCACTGTCAATGCGCCCATTTCGTGGGCACCACGGTTGGCGGCCTCCATGATGCCTGGCCCGCCACCGGTGGCGATGAAAAGACGCTCAGAACTCGGCTTGTCGGCGCTGTAGGTGGCGACCAGCTGGGCAAACTGGCGTGCCTGGTCGTAGTACTGCGCGTTGCGTACCAGCCGCTGGGCTACCAACAGGGCCTGTGGGTCGCCGCCGATCTCGGCCTGGCGCAGTGCTTCCTGCGCTTGTTCGGGCGCGGGAAAACGTGCACTGCCAAAAACCACCACGGTGCTTTCTATGCCTTGTTCGGCCTGACCCAGATCGGGCTTGAGCATTTCCAGCTGGAAACGGATGCCCCGTGTTTCACGCCGCAGCAGGAACTCCGGGTCGGAAAATGCCAGCCGGTAAGCGTCGGCTTCGAGGGGGTTGCCCTGGTCAGAATGGCTCTGGATTTCGGCCCAGGCGTCGGCCAGGCGGCGTTCTTTCAGGTGGTGGGTTTTTTCCATGGTCTGGATTGTGCGTCAGGACTGCGGGCGCAGCAGCGTCAGGCAGTGATCTCCAGCAACGCCAGGGCTATCGCTGGCGCCATGCGCACGGCGTTGCTCGGGTGTTCAATACAGTCGGTGCTCCACACCTCGCCCACGCCTGCATCGCGCAGCAGTTCGATCGCACCGTGACCAAACAGCGCGTGGGTGATCGCAACATCAATCGATGCGGCACCGGCAGCGCGCAGCAGACGCGCTGCCGCAGCCACCGTGTGGCCGGTGCTGGCAACGTCGTCGAGTATCACCACCGGTCGCCCGGCTACTTCGACCGGCGGCAGGACTACCTCAACCGAACGGTCTCCGCTTCGCACTTTGCTGCACACGGTGTATTCGAACCCGTGGCGCGCCGCAGCCGCAGCGACCCACTGCTCAGACTCCGAATCCGGCCCGACCAATATCGGACGCTGCCTGCGCGTGGCGATCAGGTCGGACAATCCATGCGCACCAGTGAGCACAATGGCGTGTGGCACCGGCACGGCCTCCTGCAGTGTGGCCACCCGGTGCAGATGGGGGTCCACCGTAATGACTGCATCAAAGAGCGTGGCCAGAAATCCGCCAACAATGCGCTGGCTGACGGCCTCGCCCGGCGTGAACGCCATGTCCTGTCGCATATAGGCCAGATACGGCGTGACGAGCGTCAGGTGGGTTGCGCCCAACGAACGTGCGGTTTGTGCAACCAGCAACAACTCGATCAGCTTTTCGTTGGGTTGGTCCAGCGTGCGCAACACCACCACCCGTCGCGGTAACGGGTCGGGCAGGCGCAGCTTGACTTCGCCGTCCGGGAACCGGTGGCGCGCCAGCGCAGCCGGTGTCAGGCCGGAGGCTTCGCCCAGCCGCATCGCTGCGTTGTGTTCCTCTTCAAAATACAACAACATGCGTGTGATGATTTTCTGGGCCAAAAGGCTGCGGGGCCTTTTGTCAGGTACGCGCGAACTTAGACCCGTCTACGGTATTCACCGGTGCGCGTGTCAATTTCTACCTTGTCACCCTGGGCGACAAAAATCGGAACCCCGATTTCGAACCCGGTGGCGATCTTGGCCGGTTTGAGAACCTTGCCCGACGTATCGCCTTTGACTGCCGGCTCGGTCCAGGTAATCTCGCGCTCAACGCTGGTTGGCAGTTCCACCGAAATCGCCTTGCCATCGTAGAACACTACTTCCAGGGGCATGCCGTCTTCGAGGTAGTTGAGTGTGTCGCCCATATTTTCGGACTCCACTTCGTACTGGTTGAACTCTTCGTCCATACAAACGTACATCGGGTCGGCGAAATACGAATACGTGCAGTCTTTCTTGTCAAGGATGACCTGGTCCATCTTGTCGTCGGCCTTGAACACCACCTCGGTGCCGAAGTTGTTCAACAAGCTCTTCAGCTTCATGCGCACGGTGGCAGAGTTGCGGCCGCCGCGGCTGTATTCGGTCTTGAGCACGACCATAGGGTCTTTGCCGTGCATGATGACATTGCCAGCACGGATTTCCTGCGCGATTTTCATAAGGAGATTCCATCAAATGCCGAGAAGCGGGCGAAATTAACAACGACACTGGTGTGTCCCCGAGCATGCGGCGGGTACGTCTGAAGCCGACAGCGAGGGTCGGCGATTTCCGCAAAGCCACGGATTTTAGCTTTTTTGAGAAGGCGATTCGGTGTTCCGCTGCCTGGACCCCACAAAAGCCAGCAATCGAGTGACCAGATCGTCCTGCTGCATCAGCCGCTCCCTGGCGCGGCCAACGGCAGTGCCCCATGCCGCCAGGTCGGGCGGCTCCAGGGTATGGTCTATCACGCCGTTCCAGGCCCGGTGGAAGTGCCGCATCGTGGCCGGTGCATCCACGCTTCGCAGCAAAGCTTCCAGTTTTGGGTGGTGTGCGTTGTCGTCCTGTGCATAGATTTGCCACACCAGCGGCTTCCCGGCCCACAGTGCCCGCACGAGCGAATCTTCACCCCGCACAAAGTTCAGGTCACTCGACCACAGCAGGTGGTCAAAGTCTGGCTGCGCCAGGTACGCAAGCATGTGTACCGTCAAGGACCCTGTGACCACACCGCGCGATGTGTCAGACGCCAGCGTGCCGAACCCTGGGCACCGCGCAACTGCCGCTGCAGCCCGACCGGCCGTGACCAGCAAAAGGGTCGGTCGGGGACCAAGCGCCAGCATTGCAAGCAGGCTGGGCAAAGAGGCGGGCTCGTAACAGAACAGCACAAGCAGCCGTTCGCCGTGCCAGGGAATGGCCTGACGCGCGAGCCA
>JANOCN010000880.1:0-4048 GCA_031412185.1 Betaproteobacteria bacterium
GCCGGCAACGCGTAGCCATCGAGCCGGTGGCTGCGTTGCAGCAGCACGGCGAACTTCATCTCCTGGAACAGGTTCAGCGCGTTGTTGCTCAGCGCGCTGTCGGTACCCAGGCCCACTGGCACTCCCCGCGCGCGCAATGCCTCTACCGGCGCCACGCCGCTTGCCAGCTTGGCATTGCTGATCGGGTTGTGGGACACGGTGGCACCGGTGGCGGCCAGGAGGTCGATCTCGCCACTATCGAGCCAGACGCAATGCACCAGAATGGTTCGTGCATCCAGCACACCCAGATGGTGCAGATGTTCGATCGGGCGTCGGCCATGGCGCTTTTGCACAATCTCCACTTCCTCCCGGCTTTCTGCCGCGTGGATGACGAACGGCAGGCCCAGGCTATCAGCCGCCTGCTTGACCTCGACCAACAGCTCCGGGGTGCAGCTGTAGGGTGAATGGGCACCGAGGTAGAAGCGCGAGCGGGCGTCCGCCGCCTGCCCGGCCATAGCCTGCTGCGTCTCCTCCAGGGCTGCGGGCCAATTGGGCCGGCCAGCGGGACGCAGCTCGGGCGAGTTCGCCAACGCACCGCTGAGCGAGCGCATGCCCACATCCGCCGCAACGGCCGAGAACAAGCCAGCTCCGTAGCGCGTGCAATCGCAGGCAGTCGTGATGCCACCGCGGACCATTTCCAGCACAGCCTGGTAGCAGCCCCAACGGTTGTCTTCCAGCGTCAGTGTGGAAGTAAAGGGTGCCAACGTTTGCGCCCACTGAAACAGGTTCCCCGAATCGCAACACCCGCGATGCAGGCTGAGCCCGCCGTGTGTGTGGGTATTGATCAGCCCCGGCATGACGACACGGCCACCGAGGTCTACCACCCGTGCATCGGGTGCAGCCGGATGCTGCGATTCGTCGCCAATCCAACGCACCCGACCTTCAGAGACCAGCAGCGCTCCACGGGAAAAACAGCTGTGATGGGCATCGCCGGTGTAAACGAAGGCGTTGCGCAGCAGGCTGTCCATGATCCCATGATTGTTGAGAAAACAGGCGTACAGAGCAAGGGCCGCGCCGGACTAGCTACTATGTGGCTTTCACATAACTGGGTTGGACATGGAGCTGCGAGAGCTGGAGGCCTTCGTACACGTCGCCGTGCACGGAAGTTTTACCCGGGCGGCCGAAATACTGGGCACCAACCAACCGGTGCTGAGCCGCCTGGTGCGCCGCCTGGAGGTGGAACTGCACCAGACCTTGCTGGTTCGCAACGGCCGGGGCGCAGCGCCGACTGCAGCCGGTGCGGTGTTGCTGGTGCACTGCAAGGAGATACTGCAACATGTGCAGCGGGCCAAAGATGCAATGCACATCCTGCAGGGGCCGGCGCGCCAGAAGTTCACGCTCGGCTTGGTTCCGCATATGGCGAAGTTCGCCGTCCTGTCGCTGGTGCGCGATATGCGCGTCCAGTTTCCGGGCGCAGCGATCACCGTCGTCGAGGGAGCATCCACCGCGCTGCTCGAATCGCTGCTGATGGATCGGATTGATGCCGCAATCATGTACGAGACTCCGGGGTCCGACCTGATCGAGAAGCGCACCTTGCTGCGCGAGGAGCTTTTCTTCATCGGGCCGGGCACGTCCGGCACTTCTTCGGACGCCATGCGTTTCAGGGACATCGGCCGGTTCCCGCTGGTCATCTCCAGCCGCACGCATGCAATCCGGGAAGTTGTCGAAGCGCAGGCCGCCAAGCACCATGTCAAGCTCAACATCGCCCTGGAGGTCGACACCGTAACGTCGACCCTTGACCTGGTGCAGGAGGGCTATGGCTACGCCTTGCTGCCCTTGAACGCGCTGGAGCGCGATGATCGCGAGCGGCAACTTTCGGTCACACGTATCAATGCCCCAGCGCTGCACTGCCGATTGGTCCTCGCCACCGGCCGGCAACACCCCTTGTCCACCTTCGTCAGGAACGCGCTCGACCTGCTGGAGGCGCGCATCGTGCCGGTCTACGTGGCGCACCAGCAGGCATTGCAGAAGCGGTCAACACGGTAGCGCCCTGCGCCTGCCGCTTCCGGACTGCGCCCGAAGTGCGTCGGGTACCCTAAACGAACCGGGCTTACATCGGGAACGGGAAGTCTCCTACAGAAACTACCATATTTGCACCGCACACTGCAGGCTTCAATCACACCACCAATCAGGGAGAAACACGTGAGAATCAGTTCGAGGAAGTTTCAGTTCAGCGCTACCGCCTTGGCGCTCGCGCTGGGCGCCAGTGCATTGCATGCCCAGTCGACGCAGACACCGTCGTCGAGCAGCTCGGCAACCGGCAACTACAGTGCTTACGACGCAAGCCGCACATCGTGGATTCCGTACACCCGCAATGGATACATGGGTCTGAACCTGGGGCGTTCCAACTTCGGAACCTCATGCGGTACGCTCGCTTTGCGCTGCGACAACTCCGACACCTCCGGGCACATCTATCTGGGCGGCTACTTCAACCCCTATTTGGGCGCGGAGATAGGCTACATAAACCTGGGTGACATTCAGCGCGCTGGCGGTTCCACCGAAGCCGACGGCGTGAATCTGAGTCTCGTAGCGCGTGCACCACTCAGCCCCACGTTCAGCCTGTACGGCAAACTCGGTGCGACCTATGGCCGCACCCGTGTCAGCGCGGCCGCCGGTTCTGGCGTGGCAAGCGGGCGCGAGCACGACTGGGGCGGGGCCTACGCGCTGGGTGCAAGCTACGATTTTTCCAGCAACTGGTCCGCAGTTCTCGAAGTGAACCGCACCCGTTTAAACTTCGCGGGCAACGACCGCGAATGGGTACGTTCCACCAGCATCGGACTGCAGTACCGCTTCTGATCACGGGTGGCGTGAACATCCTGAATGACGATGGCACGCCACCTTAGCGCCACCGCCTGGCCATGACACCACCGGGTCTGCGCAAACCTTTCTCCATGATCCGCGAGTTCCATCTCGCGGACTGGTTCACGCTGGGCAACGCCGTCTGCGGCACCGGGGCCTTGTTCTCAGCGATGTCGTTTATCGAGACTGGCGCGACAAAGCATATTTATTACGCTTGCGCTCTGGTGCTGGCGGCCCTGATTTTTGACGTTCTGGATGGTCGCATCGCGCGGTGGCGGCAGGCGGCATCTTCCCTCGGCCGCGAGCTGGACTCACTTGCGGACATCATTTCTTTCGGTGTGGCACCCGCGCTGATCGCATATGCCTGCGGCATGCAGGGCTTTTATGACCGCTTGGTGTTGGCCTACTTTGTGGCCTGCGGCGTGTCGCGCCTGGCACGCTACAACGTCACTGCGGAGGCCCTGTCAGAGGGCTCCGACAAGGTGAAGTATTTCGAAGGCACACCTATTCCGACGTCGATATTGCTGGTGGCATTGATGGCCGTTGCTGCCTGGTCCGATGCCCTGCGTCAAAACTTGTGGTTTGGCGAAGTTCAATTTGCCGGGTTGACACTGCACCCCCTGGTGCTTTTGTTTGCGCTCTCCGGCTCGCTGATGATCAGCCGCCTGCACGTGCCCAAGCCGTAGTCGGCGCAATTACTCAGCGGCGAATACAGCGGGTATGGCGACCCACTAGCGTGGATAGCACATTCGCTGCAAGCGCCAACTTGTCAGCGTGGACCGCCAGCGCGAATCCAGGCGTCGCGCGCAGCCTCCCGCGCGCGCGACCATTCCAGCTTGGAGCTGCCGCGAACGCTGCTCCAGTCCCGCGACAGGTCTACGTCCAGTTCGTCGAACGGACGACCAGGATAGCGCGAATAGGCGGTCGACCCGTAGCGATAGGCCGGGGCAAAGTCATGGAAGCTGTCGCCATTGCTTGCATAGGGCCGCAGGGTAAAACTATCGCGCCAGTAGGCGTCTTCGCTGGTAGGGTCTATCGTCTCCGCGACGCTTTTGCCAGCCAAGCCACCCACGATCGCTCCCAGAGTAGCGCCCACCAAGGTGCCCAGTGGGCCAGCGGCTGTTCCAGTGACTGCACCGGCAGCGGCACCACCGAGGGCCGCGCCGATACCGGTGCCAACAGGGTGGGCACCGGGAGTGCCGGAAATCGG
>JANOCN010000881.1:0-1897 GCA_031412185.1 Betaproteobacteria bacterium
GCCACAATGTGCTGCCGTGGCTGCCCGGCTTGATTGCGCAAGCCGCGGCCAATCCACCCGACCCCGCGACCGGCCTGCCGGTTATCCCGGATTTCATCTATGTGCGCGCGCCCGACGGTCCGGGCTTCGTGCGTTTGCCTACCGCAACACTCAAGCCCTGGATGGCGGCATTGCTGGAGCTGGTGGGCGACCGCAGCCGTGATTTCAACGCCGCCAGCCTGAAGCTCTCGCGCCTGGACGCGCTACGCACCGGTGCGGCATTGGGCGAAGGTGCGGTATGGGAGGGTGCGCAGGCGCTGCGGCGCATGGTACGGCAACTGCAGGGCCAGGCCGACTTGCCGGAAGTGGCGGTGCCAGCCAGCGTTCAGGCCCGCATGCGGCCCTACCAGCAACAAGGCTTGGGCTGGCTGCAGTTTTTGAGCCGCAACGGCCTGGCCGGCATTCTTGCCGACGACATGGGGCTGGGGAAAACGCTGCAAACGCTGGTCCACATCCAGGTGGAAAAAGACGCCGGGCGTTTAACCCACCCGGCCCTCATCATCGCGCCGGTCAGCCTGATGGGCAATTGGCAGCGTGAAGCGGCCCGTTTCTGCCCGGCGCTGCGCAGCCTGGTAATACATGGCAAAGACCGCCACGGCGTTGCCGACACCATCGACCAGCACGACATGGTGATCGCACCGTATTCTTTGTTGCAACGCGACCGGAGCCGTTGGCTGGAGGCCAAGTGGCATCTGGTGGTGCTGGACGAGGCGCAGAACATAAAGAACGCCAGCACCCATGCCGCCCAGGTGGAGAGCCAGTTGCAGACCAGGCACCGCCTGTGCCTCTCCGGTACGCCGATGGAAAACCATCTGGGCGAAATCTGGAGCCTGTTCCACTTTTTGATGCCCGGTTTTCTGGGCAGCCAGAAGCGCTTTGGGGAGCTTTTCCGCACACCGATTGAAAAACTCGGCGACCCGGCCCGGCTGGCGCAACTGCGTTCGCGCATCACGCCGTTCATGCTGCGCCGTACCAAGGCTGTGGTGGCCGCAGAGTTGCCGCCCAAGGTGGAAACCGTCATGCCGGTGGAGCTGTCTGGCCAACAGGCGGACCTGTATGAGACCATACGCCTGGGCATGGAAAAAGCGGTGCGGGATGCGCTCGACGCCAAAGGGTTGGCCAAGTCGCAGATCACCATCCTGGATGCACTGCTTAAGCTACGCCAGGTCTGCTGCGACCCGCGACTGGTGCGCCTGGCCGCAGCCAAAAAGGTCAAGGCCTCGGCCAAACTGGAGCAACTGATGGCGTTGTTGCCGGAGATGTTGGCAGAAGGCAGGCGCATTTTGCTGTTTTCGCAGTTCACCAGCATGCTGGAGCTGATCGAGACCGAGCTGCGAAAACACAAGCTGCCGTGGGTGAAGCTGACCGGCCAGAGCCAGAAACGTGACGCGTTGATCGAACAATTCACCAGTGGCCAGGTGCCGCTGTTTCTGATCAGCCTGAAAGCTGGTGGCGTGGGTCTGAACCTGCCGCAGGCCGACACCGTGATCCACTACGACCCGTGGTGGAACCCGGCCGTTGAAAACCAGGCGACCGACCGCGCGCACCGCATTGGCCAAACCCAAAGTGTGTGGGTGCTAAAACTGGTGGCGCAAGGCACCATCGAGGAGCGCATCCTCGCGCTGCAGGAACGCAAGGCCGCGCTGGCCGACAGCATGTACAGCGGGTCTAAGGCACGCAGGCAACCGCTATTCACAGAGAGTGATCTGGCCGAATTGCTGCGGCCGTTGTCGGCCTCTTGAAGCCGGTTGTAGGCCTGGTGTCCTACGGTCAGGCCGGCGCCCCTATGGAATGTGTGTTGACTTGGTTGCATAACAGATTCAAAATGGATCCAATTAAGCATTTAGGAGCCAATATG
>JANOCN010000882.1:0-9359 GCA_031412185.1 Betaproteobacteria bacterium
CGTCGGCATGGACGTGGTCAGGCGGAATATTGCGGCTATGGGCGGCAGTGTGGAGATTAGCTCGGAGGCGGGTCGCGGCACCCGGGTATCGATACGGGTGCCTATGCGAGAAGCTTTGACCTTGTGACACCACCCACAGGGTCAAATCCCTACCGCACCACTGCACCGCCGCACCAGAGGGCTGGTGTGCCACCAATTGCCAGTCACGAAGCTGCCTGGCGTGCCGACAGCCCATCCCATCGTTCCATGGCACCAAGTATTTCGCTATCAATAGCCGCGTCCCGCATATAGAGCTGATGCAGGTGCGCCGGGTCCTGCGCAAGGGTGTTGTTGGCGAGTTCAGAACGAACCGAAAGTTGTTCACGTTCGAGCGCTTCAATCAGCGGCAGCAGAGTTGCCAGCTCGCGTTGCTCCTTGTAGCTCAGTTTGGTGCCTGGCACCGGGAGCTTCCGCTCTTGCACGGACGGCGTGCTGGGCGCTGAGGGCGCAATCTGCGGGATGGACTTCAAGGGAACAGCGGCAATTTCGCGCATGGCGCGCGCGCGCGCCGACTGGGTCAACCAGTCCATCACGCCGCCTTCGTATTCGCACCAGGTTCCCGCGCCTTCGAAGGCGATGGTGCTTGTCACCACGTTGTCAAGAAAACGGCGGTCGTGGCTTACGAGGAAAACCGTGCCTTCGTAGGCCGTCAGCAGATCTTCCAGCAACTCCAGCGTGTCAATGTCCAAGTCATTGGTGGGCTCGTCGAGCACGAGTACGTTGGCGGGACGCGCGAACAACCGCGCCAGCAACAGGCGATTTCGCTCTCCTCCGGACAGTGAACGCACGGGTGAGTCGGCGCGGGCTGGCGAGAACAGGAAATCTGCCAGATAACTTTTGACGTGTTTTCGCTGATTGCCGATTTCGATCCATTCACTGCCAGGGCTGATGAAGTCGCCCAGGGTAGCGTCCAGATCAACGGCGTTGCGCAGCTGGTCAAAGTAGGCCACCTGCAAGTTGCTGCCCTGACGCACCGACCCGCGGTCTGGCTGCAATTCGCCCAGAATCAGCTTGAGCAGGGTAGTTTTTCCGGCGCCGTTGGGGCCGATCAGCCCGACTTTATCGCCGCGCAAAATGGTCGCCGTCAGGTTGTTCACAATCTCATGGTTGCCATATGAAAAGCCGACATCCGTGAGCTCTGCCACGAGTTTCCCCCCCAAGGCGCCCGCCGCAACATCGAGCTTGACGCTGCCGACTGCGTCGCGGCGCGAGGCTCGGCGTTCGCGCAATTTCTCCAACCTGCCAATACGGCTCTGGCTGCGCGTGCGGCGCGCTTCCACGCCCTTGCGAACCCACACTTCTTCCTGCGCCAGAAGTTTGTCGGCCTTCGCGCTGATAACGGCTTCATGGGCGAGTTGCTCTTCCTTTTGCAACAAGTACTGGCCGAAGTTTCCCGGATACGACAGCAAATGTCCGCGGTCCAGTTCGACAATACGTGTCGCCACCCGGTCGAGGAACGCGCGGTCATGGGTGATGGTGACGACACTGCCCTTGAAATCAATCAGCAAATCCTCCAACCACTCTATTGAGTCAAGATCGAGATGGTTGGTGGGCTCATCGAGAAAAAGAACCTCTGGTCGCGCTACCAGTGCCTGACCAAGTGCGACACGTTTTCTGGTGCCACCGGACAGGGTGCCGATACGCGCGCCGCGCTCGAGATGGAGTCGATCCAGCGTCTCATCCACCCGCTGCTCCCAGTTCCAGCCGTCTTGCGCTTCAATGGCGTCCTGCAAAACGTCCAGGTCTCCTTGCCCGGAGCAGTAGGCGTCAATCATGGCGATGACGCCCGACACACCGATGCTCACTACCTCGAATACGGTAGCGTCAAGATCCAGTGCGGGTTCTTGCGCAACAAATGCCATGCGCAAGTTCTGCTGAAACTGCAGCACGCCGTCATCGGGACTTTCAAGCCCGGCGAGAATCCGAAGCAGCGAAGATTTACCGGTTCCGTTGCGGCCTATCAGGCCGACGCGTTCGGCTGATTCAAGCGAGAAACTGGTCTGATCGAGCAGGGCGACATGGCCAAAAGCCAGTTGCGCATTGAGCAAAGTAATGAGAGCCATATTCGCACCGATTATCCGGTGCGCCGACCCCCGCGGGCAGCGCAGCTATCCCCACCGCGCCGATCAGAAGTAGTAGGTCCCCAGAACCTGCATGATCCGGCGGTCGGGCAGTATGCCAAATTCGCTGTTGGGTCGGCCCATGTTCTGCTGCAGCTGAAAACTCAAATCAAAGCTGGGCCAGCGGTGACGCAGTTCAACCCAGGCAATCCGGCTGTTGTCTCCCGGGTTGAAGCGAAGATAGGCGGTCAGGTCCAGATCCTTCAAGCCTAGCCCTTTTTGCGTCACATACAGAAGGTAGGCCTGCCGAGGGGCGATTTCCTGCAGTCGCAGAGCCTCCGTGAGGTACAACAACTGCGCCGCAGGCGCTCCTGGGGCTGCGCCAAGCGCGGCCCAGCTGGCCTGATTCAGTCCAAATCCGTTGTATTGGTACTCGGCCGTCAGGGACAATTTGCCAAGTGTGGTGTAGGTAGCTCCGCCGACGAAACGATTGCGCGTGGCGGTCAAACCTGGCACAGCCAGTGCTCGGCTCAGCAAGTCGGGCTCCCTGCTGCGCGACCACTCCAGGTGGGCCACTACCGCATCCGACAGCAATGCCGTTAAATTCGCTCCCAATGCAGAGGACAAGCCATCTTGCTTGTAGAGGAAAACCTGGCTGCTGATGCGGTCCGAGAATTGCGTGCCAAGCGCAACCAGCGCCCGGTCCCGGTTATTGGTGGACCCGAGATCCAGGCTCCACCCGTCCGGGTCCGGCCGGTCAGCCAACTTTGGCGAAAGTGCCACCGACAACGATCCGCCGGACCACAAGCGCTGGGCGCGCAGCATTACCGAACCCAGGCGGTTCTCGCGCAGTGCAAAGGGGTCGGCGGTGGTCAGGGCGCGCAGTCCCCCATCGCGAAAAAAGTCTGTCGGGTTGTAGCCGTACGCCGGCCCATAACGCAGATTGATACGCCCAAACTCCAGCACCGTGTTGCCACCATCTGGTTGCCAGCTCAGGTAGGCCTCGCGCAGGCTGTTGACGGTTTCATCGGCCCCGAAGTCTCGCGGATGGATATGGTCCAGGCGGTCGGAAAAAACCGCGCGCAACCCGTTGCCAAGCTTGGCAGTATGCGAAATATCCAGCGACACACGGCCCAAGTCGCGACTATTGAGCTGGTAACGGCGGCTGGCGTTCCCAAGCGCGCCTTCGACGAAGATCCGGGTGTCGCGCGTGCCTGTTTGTGGGGCCGCCGCAGGGGCACTTTCCAGGCTCAGGGCATCCGTCTCCGCGTCCGTCTTCGGGGCAGTCTGAGCCAGCACCAGCGTGCCTTGGGCCAGTGCCAGGGCCACAAGGGAACAAGCAACAACGTGGGCAAAAGTGCGCATGTTTTTAGTCCGGTTGGAAACGCGGCAGAAAGTCCCGCTGCATCCAGGTGTCGGGAATGGAGCGCGCGACATAGTTCGAGAAGCTCATTAAAGTCACACTTTGCGGGTTCAAGCCGTCGATGATCACCGATTCTGTGGGGCGCTCGGCCCCGAGTTGCTGCTGAAATTTCCGATAGTAGACAGTCTTTAGCAAACGTGACGACTCGGCAAAAAATTTGGCTTTGATGGGACGGTTGTTCTCGGCGTCCACCCACATCTCGATGCTCGCATAAGTCACTTCGGGAACGGCGGCTGTGAGGGCAAGTTTGTGCGCCTTGCGTGTTTTTCCGTCGCCGGCCGCTATGTCCTCCTGGCCCACCAATACCGCCTTGTAATCCTTGGCCAGATTCACAGTCGCCACGTCGCCGTTGGAGGCCTGCCCGAGCAGCCGCTGCTGTGGCGAAAGGCGCACACTGGCTTTGTTGGTCGGATCGTAAAACCACATGTCGTTGCCGTTCTTCAGCATCAGCTTGCCTGCGTCACGGGCTGGCAGGACAAAACGGATCAAACTGGAAAACTGTCCTCCCGTTTGCTGCGTGCGGGAATAACTCGTCAAGGTGCTCGTATCTACTTGCTTGCGATCCTGAAACTCGGTCAGCGTCACGGTCACGCTGAATGGTTTCGGCGGGTTGCGGATGGCATCGCTGGCAGCCAGAATTTCCTCGGCAGTTTGCGCTGCGAATACGCTGCCCGATCCGAGCACCAGAGTAAACAGAACTACAAATATGGACTTCATGATGGCAAGTACCCCTTCTAGATCAGACGTGGCGCAATGCTTCCACCACATTCAGCTGAGCCGCACGATAAGCCGGCCACCATGCCGACAAGATGGCGATGCAGATCAAACCGACGGTAGTACCAATAATCATTTTGGTTTCACCCGCAACAAGTATTGTCAACGGCACTGGCTCGACGGTACTTGGCGGAACCCAGGGGATATTGGCACCATTAACGATAGCGGACACCACAAAAGCCAGCACGACGCCCAGTATCGCTCCGCAGACGCCGAGCAGTGCTCCTTCGGTTACAAATAGCTGACGGATACCGGCGCGCCGTAAGCCGATCGCCCGCAGGGTGCCGATTTCTACTGTGCGTTCTACCACCGCCGTGTTCATAGTGTTGCTGACGGTGAAAAGAACAATCGCACCGATCAGGGCGAAAACGAATCCAAATATGGTGTCAAACAATTGCACGGTCTGAACGTAGAACGGATTCAAAGCCCTGAAGTCCTGTACGGCAAGTGGCTGACTGGCAGAGAAGTTGGCAAGGATTGGCGCGAGCCGCTCAAGCGCGAGCGGAATTTGATTGGAATGGCGTAGCTGCAGAATAATGGAGGTCACTTTCGGGGGCAGTTTTCCATAGACTAGCTGTTGTATTTTTGACAGATGCATGATGACGGAGATCTCGTCCAGCTCTTTGACGCCCTGGTCTTCGGCACGAATTATGTCGAGGGAGGTGACATTTGGTGCGCCTTTCGAGTTGACAACCAGCACCTCCACCCGCCGAGACGCAGTACCAGAAGCACCAGCGGCTGCAGGGGTCTCTCGCAAGGTAAGTTGCGCGATGTCGTCGGGCAAGGCCTTGCCGTCCGTTTTCTGTTCTTTATCGGGCTTGGGACACCGATCTATCTTCAATGCATCGCAAAGCTGCAGTACCCGTGCGACGCCAATACCCACTACGGCGGAGTCAAGCGGCGTGCCCTCCAGCGCCGAAGCCGGTGCTTTTGAGCGCAGCCCGAAATCATTCCAGCTGCGCATTCCGTTGATGTCCTCAGCAATGAACCCGTTGCCAATGACTGTGCGAGACACGCTGGCAGCATAATTACCCGCGATCCCGCCGAACTGCAGCGACGGCGTGATTACCAGCACCATTTTCTTAAGAACTTCGTCGCTCTGGACGGCCGCCATGATTTTGCTGTAATCGTCGATGCCGTAGGCGGTCGGATTGCCGCTGCCATAAAGATAGAAGTCCCGATGCTGGATCTGCAGATGCCCCCCGCGCTGAACGATCCGGGTATGCATCTCGTAGTTGATATTGCCGCTAAAGCCGCCAAACAGCAGGATCGCCGAACACCCAATCGACATCGCAACCAATGTAGCCAGAGAACGGCGCCGGTTGCGCAGCAGATTGCGCAGTGCCAGGTTGAGGGTCATCATCATTGCCCATCCCCCAGGCCCTTGCGGCGGATACCGCTGATGAGACCGTCTTTCAGGAAGATCGTGTCATCAGCCGCCTTGATGACTTCCGGATCATGGGAGGAGAATATGAAAGATATCTCGTAACGCTCGACCATCCGGCGCATAAGCGCCAGGATAGCCGCGCCGGTCTGGCTATCCAGATTCGCTGTAGGTTCGTCGGCGATGACGAGTTTGGGTTTTCTGGCCAGCGCCCGTGCAATTGCTACGCGTTGGCGCTGTCCGCCCGACAATTGGCCTGGCAAATTCTTTGCCCGGTCTGCAAGGCCCACCGCGTTCAGCAGCCTGGGGACTCGCTCGCCGCGTTTTTTGGCGGAGGCACCGGCCAGAAGCAGGGGATACTCTATGTTTTCGTACGCGCTCAGGACCGGCAGCAAGTTGAAATTCTGGAAGATGAATCCGATATTCTTCGCGCGGAAGTCTGAAAGCGCATCATCCGTCAACTCGCCCACTTTGCAGTCGGACACGATGATCTCGCCTTTGTCTGGCTTGTCGATACAACCGATCATGTTGAGCAAGGTCGTCTTGCCACTGCCCGACGGACCCAGCAGCACTGTGAAACACGCGTGCCGAACCAATATGTCCACGCCCTTTATGACCGGAACGCTGATGGAGTCCAGCTGGTAGGTTTTTTCGACCTGCGTCAGAATCGCCACGGGCCGGTTCTTGACAACCGGATCTGCGGGCAATTCGGATGTTTGTTCAGCTTGCTCTTCCGTCATCTGGCGCCCCTGTTCACGCGATGTCTGACAGTGTAATGCGTCCAACGCCTACAGACGATGCCCATTGTTTTGTCGTTGCGTTACCATCGCCCGAGGGATGACGACCAGAGAGTGGCTAAAGGTGGACGTAGTGGCGACGCGGCAGGACGATACCAGACTGGATGGCTTGAACGACCTATCTGACCCGAAGGAGCCGGTGGCTCCAGCGCGGGAAGTCTCCAGCCGCGAGTATGCTGCGCGCTTGCTTACCGCCCCTGCTGCGCTGATGCAACTGAGCCTGATTGAGGCCAAGATAGTGGTGAGTTACATGCGCCCGGAGCGGGTTGACGCCGGCGAGACATTTATCACCGAGGGTGACGCGAACAACACCGGGTTCATGGTGTTGCTGCTCGAGGGCGAAGTGCTGGTGGAAAGCATTACCGTCAGCCGCACCAAGCCTGTCACCATCACGATCCTGGGGCCAGGCAGCCTGATCGGCGAAATGGGCATACTGGATACCGGGCCCCGCTCGGCTTCGTGCACTGCCAGCACCGATATCCAGTGCGCGGTCCTCACGCGTGAGGGCCTGGAGTCGCTGATAGCCGAGCAACCAGCCATAGGGGCAAAGTTTTTGCTGGCCATATCGGCCCGGATCGCCGAACGCTATCGGGATACACAGCGCAAGCTCAAGCTTTTTGCCCGTTTGGCTGCCACCATGCAGCAGGAGCTCGAACGGCAGCAATGACAAAACTATTGATGGTGTGTATGGGCAACATCTGCCGCTCTCCGATGGCGCAGACGGTAACCCTGCACTTGGCGCACCAAGAGGGACTAGGACGCTCGGTACAGGTCGACTCCGCTGGAACGCATGCCGGTCGCGCCAGCGAGCTCCCCGATTCCAGGGCAAAGACAGCATTGGCGAAACGTGGGTATGTGATCGGCAAAGGGCGCTCACGACAGATCAACGAGCACGACTTTGAGCGTTTTGACCTGATCCTGTCGATGGACCAAACCAATCTGAACGACCTGAGACGCCTGTGCCCGACGGAACATACGCACAAGCTTCGGCTACTGCTTGAATTTGCGCCTGGCACGGACACCAGCGAGATTCCCGACCCGTACTATGGGAACGTCCAGGGATTTGAGCGGGTGCTTGACCTGTGCGAAGCCGGTGCGCGCGGCCTGATAGCCCAACTGCAGACCGAACCAAGGTAGGGCTCAGGTTTTGTAGTAGTCGCGGTACCACGCAACGAAACGCGCGATGCCGGTCTGAATGCCGGTGCCCGGTACAAAACCGACCCACTCTTGCAGCGCGTCCGTGTTGGCGTAGGTCGCCGGTACGTCCCCGTCCTGAAGCGGCAGCAGGCGTTTCTCGGACTTCTTGCCAAGCGCGTCCTCGATACACGCAATGAAATCCAGCAGCGGCACGGGGTTGTTGTTGCCTATGTTGAATACACGGTAGGGCGCACTGCTGGTTGCGGGGTCTGCACGCAACGCGTCGTACGATGGATTCGGTGTCGCGATGCGGTCCATGACCCGCACTACCCCCTCCACGATATCGTCTACGTAGGTAAAGTCGCGCTGCATGTTGCCGTGGTTGAAGACGTCAATCGCGCGCCCTTCCAGAATGGCTTTGGTAAACAGGAACAGCGCCATGTCCGGCCGGCCCCAGGGCCCATACACCGTGAAGAAACGCAGCCCGGTAGTGGGTAGTCCGTACAGGTGGCTGTAGGTATGCGCCATCAGCTCGTTGGCCTTCTTGGTCGC
The DNA here is from genome assembly GCA_031412185.1 of Betaproteobacteria bacterium. Lineage (GTDB taxonomy): Bacteria > Pseudomonadota > Gammaproteobacteria > Burkholderiales > Burkholderiaceae_C > CAISIP01. The sequence goes on from JANOCN010000882.1 coordinate 8,167, forward strand.
CGCATACAGGCTCACCGGGTGGTCCACACTGTCGTGCTCCGAGAACGGCATTTTGGTGTTGCCTCCGTACACGCTGGAACTCGAGGCGTAGGTCAGGTGCTGCACGCTGTTGTGGCGGCACCCTTCCAGAATATTGGTAAAGCCGACAATATTGCTCTCTATGTAAGCATGCGGATTCTTGAGCGAATAACGCACACCGGCCTGTGCAGCCAGGTGGATCACACGGTCAAACTTGCCCGTAGCAAAGAGTTGCTCGGTACCGGCACGGTCCGCCACATCCATTTTTACAAAACTGAAATTCTCATGCGGGGTGAGCCGGTCCAGCCGACGCTGCTTGAGGGTGACGTCGTAATAGTCGTTCAGGTTGTCCAGCCCGACGACCTCGTCCCCACGGGCCAGCAGCTTTAGCGCGGTGGTCATGCCGATGAAACCCGCCGCGCCAGTGAGAAGAATTTTCATAACCCCAAGTCTAATATTTTTTAGAGGCCCAGCCGTCGGCAGATTTCGAGCGCCGGTGCACTTTGGTTCATGGTGTAGAAATGCAGCGCTGGTGCGCCGCCGTCACGCAGTTTTTCGCACATACCGGTCACCACATCCAGGCCAAACGCCCGGATCGAGGCGATGTCTTCCTTGAATGCCTGCAGCCGCAAGCGGATCCATCGGGGAATCTCGGCACCACACATGTCCGAGAAGCGCATTAACTGCGTTGCGTTTGTTATCGGCATGATGCCCGGCAAAACCGGCACATGGACACCCATCCGATGCGCGTCATCGACGAAACGGAAATACGCATCCGGGTTGTAGAAGTATTGGGTGATGGCCGAGTTGGCGCCGCTCTTGACCTTCATGGCAAACGCATGCAGATCATGCTCCGGGCTGCGTGCACGCGGATGGGTTTCCGGGTAGGCCGCCACCTCCAGAAAGAAGTGGTCACCGGTCTCATCCCGGATGAACTCCACCAGATCACAGGCATGGCGGAATTCCCCCTCGGCGCCGTAGGGGCTGGGCATGTCTCCGCGCAAGGCTACCAGGCGGTTCACGCCCATGGCCTGCAATTGCACAAGTTGCTCGCGCACACTCGCCTTGGTCGAACCCACACAGGCGAAATGCGGCGCGGCCACCACGCCCTCGGAGAGGATTTCTGATACGGCGCCGAAGGTTCCTTCTTGCGTCGAGCCCCCGGCACCATAGGT
>JANOCN010000883.1:0-5993 GCA_031412185.1 Betaproteobacteria bacterium
GTTTGTGCTCGTCGCTGCCAACACGCGCCAGCGCCGGTGTGCACTGGGCCGTCTGTACGCCGTGGGCCATCGGCACGCCACCACACTCGATATGACCCAGGCCCTCAGCCATCGCCATGGCGTACGAATAGTCCAGCCCGGCACCGCCGTATTCTTCCGGCTTGGTCAGGCCGAGCAAACCCAGATTGCCGAGTTTCTTGAACACCTCGTGCGCAGGGAAAATTTCTGCCGCCTCCCATTCATCGACATGCGGATTGATCTCTGCGTCAATGAATCGTTTGAGCGTTTTCTGGATTTCCAGATGTTCGTGGGTGAAGTTCATGGGTGTGGGTGCAGGTTCAGGAGGAAAAAATCTTCGGCGTTGTGGCGCGGTGAAAACCACCAAACGGCTTGATGGCTTCGGGCACGGGTCGAGCGGGGTCGATGGTCTTGACGGGCCACCCCAGACGCACCTGGGGCCGCGCACCGTCGATACGCAGCACACTGCCGCTCACAAAGGACGCCGCCGGGCTCAGCAGGAACACAATGCCGGCCGAGGTTTCTGCCTCGTTGCCAAAACGCCCGAGCGGCACGGTAGCGGCCATCTCGCGCAGCATCGGCGCGAACTCGGGCGGGTAATGGTCCATGCCGCTGGACGCAATGTAGCCCGGTGCGACCGCGTTCACCCGCACCCCGCAGTGTGCCCATTCCAGCGCCGCAGTCTCGGTGAAGCTCACCATGCCAGCGCGCGCGGCACCGCTGTGGCCCATGCCCGGCATCGAGCCCCAGATGTCGGCCACGATATTCACGATGCTGCCGCCGGAGTGTTGCATGGCTTGAAGATAACACTCGCGCGCCACCAGAAAACCGCCGGTGAGGTTGGTGTCTAGCACCGCCTGCCAGCCTTTGGCAGATATGGATTCGAGCGGCGTGATGTATTGCCCGCCGGCGTTGTTGACCAGGCCATCGATACGACCAAGCGCTGCGACGATTGCAGCAATCGTCTGCGCGACTGCTGCTTCCTGGCGGATGTCGCACACGTGAAAACTGGCCACGCCGCCATCGTGCGTTATCTCGTCCTGCACTGTCTGCAGTTTCTCAGCCTTGCGTCCAAGCAGCACAGCGTGTGCACCGAGTGCTGCCAGCTCATGCGCAGTGCAGCGCCCGATGCCCGAGCCACCTCCTGTGACAACCACCACTTTGCCGGTCATCAGACCGGGGGCGAAAACAGAACCGTAGCCCATACAACATCCTGAAAAAACCTATGCCATGGTAGCGTTGGGCGGTGCAGCGGCTGACGTTTTTTTTGGAACGTGTGCGCACGGATGTGTGTTGAACAGCCGGTCAGACTTGTCGTTGCGTCTGCAGCCAGCGCTCCAGCAACTTGTCTTCAATCACGTAGCTGCCGCGCTGCGGGTTGGCCACGGTATTGCCTGGCAGGCTCAGCAATGCCTTGCGCACCGCTGCGGCGGTGATGCCAACACCCAGCTCCTGTTCGAGTTTTTCCAGCATGGGGCGCCCGGTGAACTGCCGGGCGCCATCGGCTATTTGCCGCAGCAAGAAGCGCTGCACCGGGGTAAATGCATTGAATCTCTGCGCGATGTCTTGCGGCGGATAACGCTGCCTCAGGAACGCTTCGACAGCAGCCAGCGGGTCTGCGAGGTTGTAGGTGCTGAGGTAGCCTACAAAAGCCTCCAGGTCAGCCGGTCGATTGCCAAGCTGGTTGGCAAAAACAGAAAACAGGGTTTGCGCTTGAAGCCGGCTCTTGGCGTTGCGCGCAGCGTTGGCACGGTCGCAGACGAACCGCACATAGTCCAGCCCCAACGCTGGGAAGTCGTCGCGGTCGGCCAGACCAAAACTGGCTTGTACCGGCGACGCAAACAATCGTGTCAGCCCTTCCTGGGAAGACCCGGTCATCAGCAGCAACAGTTTTGCGCTCACCTTGTGCTGGTTGAACAGCGCACGCACCGCCCGCATGGCCTGATCGCCCTGGGCACCCGTTCTGGCAACCTCCTGCACTTCGTCCAGCATCAGCAGCACGCAACCAACACCGGGTTGCCGCAGCAGGTCGGCGAACAGATGCTGCAGTTGCTGCCCGACATCGGTGCTGTCTGGAATCGCTGGTGGTGCTTCCATGGCGATGCCGACCCCCAGTGCTGAAACACTCTTGACCGTCTGACGCAGTTTTCTGGCCTTGAGCGCAAAGAGCTGGTCGCGCAACGCGCCGTTGATGGCCTCCAGCGGGTGTTGTGCCGCCATGAGATCCACGTAGATGGGGAGCAGCTGCTGGGCTGTGGCCCGGCGCGCCAGATCTCCCGTCAAGAACGTTGTCTTGCCAATCTGGCGCGGCCCGAACAGGCTCAAGGCCCGATCAGGCCTGTCGGTCAGACGCTGCAGATAATTTTGCGCCAGCTCCAGGCGAGGAAACAGGGCGTGCGCAGACATGGTATTAACTAAATTATCAAATCTTGGTTTAATTTTACCCAATTAAGATAATACAGTACAAATATCCACCGCAATCAAAGCCTGGAGAAATCCGGTTTGCGCTTCTCCATGAATGCACCGAACGCCTCGCGCGCAGCGGGTTCACGCAGCATACGGCCAAAAATCGCACTCTCGTCGCTGATCTGTTGTGCCACCATACTGGCCTGGCCCTTCTTCATGAGGCGTTTGGTCTCCATCAAGGCCGTGATTGGTTTGGCGGCCAGCTTGCGTGCCTGGGCCTGGGCCACGGCATTGGCCTCAAGGGGCGGTACGATGCGGTTGACCAGGCCCACCTCCAGCGCTGCCTCGGCCATGAAAGGCTCGCCCAGCAACAGCGCTTCAGCCGCGCGGTGGTAGCCCAGCATCTGCGGCACCAGCAGGCTGGACGCGGCTTCTGGGCACAGGCCGAGGTTGACAAAGGGCATGGAAAAGGCCGCGTTGTCGCCTGCGTACACCAGATCGCAGTGGAACAACATGGTGGTACCAACGCCAACCGCCGGGCCGCATACCGCAGCAACCAGAGGTTTGGGAAAGCTGCTGATGCCGCGCAAGAAACGCATCACGGGCGAATCGTCCCCACTGGATGGGTGGTTCAGAAAATCCCCTATGTCGTTGCCGGCGCTGAACACCGTGGCATGGCCCTGGATGACTACTGCACGCACTGCCTCGTCTTGCGCTGCCAGCACCAGCGCATCGGCCATCGTCGAATACATCGTCGCGGTGATCGAGTTCTTTTTATCGACGCGGTTCAGGGTGATCGTCATCACACCAGCTTCGGTGTGGCTCAGGATATCGGTCATGGTTGGTTCCAAAGGTCAGGGTTAGCGTGGTTGTAGGTAGCGGGCAGCCTCTGATCAGCCAGCCGCGGATGCGTGTGCCTCGCGCTCAAAATCGAGCCGGTCCTGGCCCCAGAACATTTTGTCGCCTACAAAAAAAGTAGGCGCACCAAATATGCCCCGCTCCACGGCTTGCTGGGTGGCGGCCTTGAGCTGGTCTTTCACCCCCTGCTCGCTGGCCAGCGCCAGAATGGCGGCGGCGTCAAATCCGGCTGCCTGCAACACTGCGCCGACCGTTGCGGGGTCGTTCATGTTCCGGGCGTCAACCCAGATGGCCAGGAACATCACCTGCACATAGTCGCCAAAGCGGGAGTCGCCACGCATCTGCAGCCCGACGGCGGCGCGCATCAGTGTGAGGGTGTTGATCGGAAAAAACGGATTGGGGTTCAGCGGCACGCTGTAGCGGCGGGCGAAACGCGCAAAGTCCTTGAACACGTATTTGCCTTTGGCCGGAATCGTCACTGGCGAATGGTTGCCCGTGGCCTGGAACACACCGCCCAGGAGCATAGGTTTCCACACCACGGTGGCACCGGTCTCAGCGCACAGGGCGGGCAACTGCGTGTAGGCGAGATAAGCCGCCGGGCTACCGAAATCGAAATAGAAGTCTAGGGTTTTCATGGATGGTCGCCTTTGTTCTGCGGGGCTTGTGGCGGGATTCTCTGATTCATTGCTTTTGTAGCAGGGAGCTCGGGGGCATTACGAATGGTTGGAACAGCATGACTGTGGTGCGCTTGTAGCTGGGTGCCCGGAGGCATTACGAACGGTTGGGAGACAGAGCTTGTTCACTGCGTGTAACTGCGGTCTGTCCCACAATGTCTCAGAATTTCTCCATCCACGGCCGCAGATCGAGTTCATGCGTCCACGCATCGCGTGGTTGCTGGTGCAGCATCCAGTAGGCGTCGGCTATGTGGTCGGGGTTCAGGATGCCGTCCTGGTCTTTCAACGCGTACCGTTCGGGAAAACCGTCCCGGATGAACGCGGTGTCGATGGCACCGTCCACCACCACATGGGCCACATGGATGCCCTGCGGTCCGAGTTCACGTGCCATGCTCTGGGCCAGGGCGCGCAGCGCGTGTTTGGCACCAGCGAAAGCGGCGAAATTGGCCGAGCCGCGCAGCGATGCGGTGGCACCGGTGAAGATAATCGTGCCCTTGTGGCCCGCACCCGGCCGGCTGACCATCCGTTTTGCAACTTCGCGCGCGTTCAGGAACCCGGCCAGACAAGCCATCTCCCAAATTTTGAAGTAGCGCCGGGCGGTCTCGTTCAGGACGCTGCTCGGCGCATTGGCACCGATGTTGAATACCAGCACTTCGATGGCACCGATGGTGGTTTCGATGTTACCGATCAACGCTGCCACGTCGTCTTCCTTGCGCGCATCCGACGCAAAGCCGTGCGCCCGCCCGCCTTCGGCTCTGATCTGCTCTACCAGCGGTTGCAGTTTGTCAGCGCTGCGCCGCGTCACGCACGCTACCAGGCCCGCGCGCGCAAAACGCCGGGCGATAGCTCCCCCGGTAGCGTCACCGGCACCTATGACGAGCGCTACGCTGGAAGATGCGGTTTCGTCAGGCATGGCAACTACTCTTTGTAATAGACGATCTGCGTGCTGGTGACCAGCAGGGTACCCGACTCGCTCCATAGCTGTGCGTTCTGGTCGAAGAAGCCGCCATGAAACACCTGGCCCCTGGCTTGGGAAAACACATAGGCACTGCCGCACTGCTGCAACAACGCACTGTCGGCATGGAAGTACACCGTCATCGACACCGTACCGGCAGCTACCCGGCTGGCGCGGCGCAGGTAGATCCGCGGGAAGAAGACATCGGCGTACGAGGCCAGGGCACAAAAGTCCAGCGGGCGCGGCGGCTGGTCGCGCAGCCACAGCTGTGTTAGGCTGGCAATACTGGCTTCGGCGCTGCTGGGCAGCCCATCCCAGCGCTGCGGTAGGCTACCCGATACGGGGCGGATTTCATAGCGATTGACCCATTCAAAGGGCGCGAAACCCTGCTGCGGCGGCACCTGCTGCGAAAGCGGCACTACCGGCATGGGTGTGTCGTTCACGCCCCAGGTCGCACGCCGCAGCGCTGTGAGGACAGTCGCCGTGAGCACGGTCTCGTCGGCGCCGGTGGCACCCTTCTGCGCCATCTCGACCACCCAATGCTGGGTGGAGCGGTTGGTACGCGCCGCGCGGGCTGTCACGGTAAACGGGCCGTCCACCAAGGCGCTGGCAAAGTTCACGGTCAAGGCTACCGGTTCACCCAGGCGCGACGGATGCTGCATCACCGCCCGCAACACCGCGGCCGCCGTGACACCACCGAATGGACCCACCATGTTCCAGTAAGCCTGGCTGGTGTGTCCGCCGAACGTGTCGGGGCCCAGCGCCGTCAGCGCAATCGCCTCATCGAAGGGGTGAGCAGATGCCAGCTCCACCGCTCAGACCCGCTCGAAAATGCCGGCCGCGCCCTGCCCCATACCGACACACATGGTGACCATGCCGTACTTCAACTGCTTGCGCCGCAACGCATGGATCACCGTGGCAGCCCGGATGGCACCAGTGGCACCGAGCGGATGGCCCAAAGCGATGGCACCGCCCATGGGATTGACCTTGCGCGGGTCGAGCTGGAGGGTGTTGATGACAGCCAGCGACTGCGCGGCAAACGCTTCGTTGAGCTCGAACCAGTCGATATCGTCCTGCTTGAG
>JANOCN010000884.1:0-2589 GCA_031412185.1 Betaproteobacteria bacterium
CGAAGACGAAGACAAGACCTTCGTCTGGTTGCGCCGCCAGCTCGACGACCCCATCGCCCAGAAGATCGAGGCGCTGAAGATCCCCGGCATCCACGCGCGCAAGGAATACAAGCGCGAGTACCCCGAGGGCGAGGCCGCCGCGCACGTGGTCGGCTTCACCAACGTCGAAGACAGCGGCCAGGAAGGGGTGGAGCTGGCCTTCAACCACGAGCTGGCGGGCAAGGCCGGCTCGCGCCGCGTCATCAAGAACCGCCTGGGTGGCGTGGTCGAGGAAGACCTGGACAACCAGGTGCTGCCGGTCGACGGCCGTGAGATCCAGCTGTCCATCGACAGCAAGGTGCAATTCTTCGCCTACCAGAAACTGCGCGATGCGGTGATCGCGAACAAGGCGCGGGGCGGCAGCGTGGTGGTGCTGGACGCCGTCACCGGCGAAGTCCTCGCATTGGCCAACTACCCCAGCTACATGCCCGACAAACGCCGCAATCTTTCCGGCGAGCAGCTGCGCAACCGCGCGCTCACCGATACGTTCGAGCCCGGCTCGACCATGAAGCCGATCACCATCGCCATGGCGCTGGAAGCCGGCCGCGTGAGACCGCAATCGCTGATCGATACCGGTCCCGGCCGCTACAGCATCGGAGGCTTCACGATCAGCGACACGCACAACTACGGTACCCTGACGGTCGAAGGCGTGATCCAGAAGTCCAGCAATGTCGGCGCGCTGAAGATTGCGCAAAAGATGACGCCACAGGAAATGTGGGACATCTACACCACCCTGGGTTACGGCCAGAAGCCGCAGATCCAGTTTCCCGGCGCGGTGTCGGGTCGCCTGCGCCCCTGGAAGACCTGGCGGCCGGTCGAGCAGGCCACCATGGCGTATGGCTACGGTTTGTCGGCCTCGCTGTTCCAGATGGCCCAGTCGTACACCGCGTTCGCACACGGCGGCCAGATCATTCCGGTGACGATGCTCAAAAGCGATGCTCCGGCCACTGGCACCCAGGTGTTCTCACCCGAGACCGCCAGCGCCATTCGCAAGATGTTGCAAATGGCCGCAGCTCCGGGTGGTACCGGGCCGCTGGCACAGACGCTGGGTTATTCGGTCGGTGGCAAGTCGGGCACGGCGCACAAGCAGGTCGGCAAGGGTTACGCCAGCAACAAATACCGCTCCTGGTTTACCGGCATGGCACCGATCAACAACCCGCGCGTGGTAGTTGCGGTGATGATCGACGAGCCCAGCAACGGCCAACACTTTGGTGGTGCCGTTGCAGCGCCGGTATTCAGCGACGTCGTGCAGCACGCCCTGCGCATCATGGACGTGCAGCCGGACATGGCTGTCAAACCACAGATCGTGGCGGCCGTGGAAGAAAGCTTCTGATGCAGGCGCTGCACACACCCGCCGAAGCTGCAACATGGCTGCGCAGCCGTGTCACCGGCACACTGCAGACCGACAGCCGCAAACTCGCGCCGGGAGATGGTTTCATTGCCTGGCCAGGTGCGGCCAATGACGCACGAGCACACGTGCAAAACGCACTCTCGCGCGGTGCCAGCGCGTGCCTGGTGGAAAGCATGGGGGTTGATGTTTTCCACTTTGACGACGAAAAAATTGCCGCTTACCTGGGCCTCAAGGTCGGCAGTGGCGAGGTGGCTGCTGCGTATTTCGACCATCCCTCGCAACATCTCGCCGTGCTGGCGGTCACCGGCACCAACGGCAAGACCTCCACGGTCTGGTGGCTGGCGCAGGCGCTGTCGAGCACGCGCCTGCACGCTCCGGTGCCGTGCGCCATGGTCGGAACGCTGGGGGTGGGGCACCCGCCACCGCCCAGTGCCGCAGACAACAGCAACCTGGCCACAGCGAGCCTGCTGGCCACCGGGCTGACTACGCCCGATGCGGTGTTGTTGCAGGCCAGCCTGCGGCATTTTGCGGACGCGGGCGACCAGGCCTGCGCGATGGAGGCGTCCTCGATCGGCATTCACGAGCACCGGCTCGATGGCACCCGCGTGCGCAGCGCGATTTTTACCAACTTCACCCAGGACCACCTGGACTACCACGGTGACATGGACGCCTACTGGCGTACCAAGGAGCGCTTGTTCCGGTGGCCGGGCCTGCAAAGCGCCATCATCAATATCGATGACCCCCAGGGTGCCAGGCTCGCTGCCACACTGGACGGCGGCAGCCTTGATGTGTGGACCGTGTCCTGCCAGTCACCGGCCCGTCTGAGCGCCACCAATATCACCCACACACCAGGCGGTCTGTCGTTCCAGCTGGTCGAGGGGGGTGCGCCGCACCAGCTCGACACGGCGCTGATCGGGCAATACAACGTATCCAACCTGCTCGGCGTGGCGGCGGCGATGCGGTCGCTCGGTGTGCCACTGGCCGACGTGGTGGCCGCGTGCCACGACCTGCAACCCGTGCCCGGCCGCATGCAATGCATCAACCAGCCGGGGAAACCGCTGGTAGCAGTGGACTACGCCCACACACCCGATGCGCTGGAGAAAGCGCTGGCGGCGCTGCGCCCGATGGCGCTCCAGCGTGGTGGCCGCCTGTGGTGTGTGTTCGGCTGCGGTGGTAACCGCGATCCCGCCAAGCGCCCA
>JANOCN010000885.1:0-3109 GCA_031412185.1 Betaproteobacteria bacterium
TTTCAACGCCTGGGCCGGCAGTGAACGCATCAATGCCTACCTGCAATGGGCGGCCGGGCAGATTCAACGCAGTTACGGTGTGACGCTGGAACACGTGAAGATTTCTGATGCCGCCGAAGTTGTCAAGCGTGTGCGGGCCGAGAAGGCAGCTGGCAAGACCGATGGCTCGGTCGATCTGGTATGGATCAACGGCGAGAATTTTCTGGCCATGAAGCGGGAGTCGCTGCTGTTTGGGCCGTTTGCTGAGAGCCTGCCTGGATTCAAGTATGTGGATGTGCTGGGCAAACCCACCACTCGCATCGACTTTGCGGAACCTGTGGAAGGACTGGAAGCGCCTTGGGGGATGGCGCAATTGACTTTTTTTGCTGACCGCAAACGGGTGCCAACAGCGCCGCGTAGCATGGCTGCGATGCTGGACTTTGCACGTGCCAACCCGGGCCGGCTCACCTACCCGCGCCCACCCAATTTCCACGGGTCGACCTTCGTCAAACAGGCTCTGGTTGAACTCAACCCGGACCGCTCTGCGCTGTACAAACCCGTCACCGCACCAGCGCTGGCGGCTGCTGGTGCACCGCTGTGGACCTACCTCGACGCGCTGCACCCGCATCTTTGGCGCGCGGGCAAACAATTCCCGCAAAACGCCGATGCGGTACGCCAGATGATGTCGGACGGCGAGTTGCTGATTGCGTTGACTTTCAACCCGAATGAAGCCGCGAATGAAATCGCCGCGAAACGTTTGTCCGACAGCGTCTACAGCTACCAGCTCAATGGCGGGACGCTGGGCAACACCCACTTTGTGGCGATTCCCGTCAACGCCAAGTCCAAAGAAGGTGCACAGGTGGTGGCCAACTTCCTGTTGTCTCCCGCCGCGCAGGCGCGTAAAGCCGACCTCGCCCAATGGGGCGACCCGAGCGTGCTGGCGCTGGACAAATTGTCCCCCAGTGAGCGGGCGTTGTTTGCCACCAGCCCGTTGCCAGGGCAGGTGGAGCACCCCATGCCGGCCATTCCCGAACCGCACGGCAGCTGGGTGGACCCGCTCGAGAAAGAGTGGCTCAGGCGTTACGGCTGAGAGGCTGAGAATCTTTCTACTGCGCGGGCCGATCGGCTCTGCGTGCGTGAAAGCGCACACACTGTCCGGGCTTGTCAGCGCAGCGGCGCGGCCGGGGGACGGCGGTCGCACAGGCCTGAGAACAACATCTCGCCGGTGGGTGCCGTTCGCCGCACATTGAGCGCCTGGCGGTCGATATGCCACTTGCTGTTGGTGCCAAAGCTCACTTCGCCAGCAGACACCGCACCCGAACTCAGCCACTGCCGGTTTACCGCCACTGCGTTGGCGCTTTCACTGAAGCGCACTTCCACCCCCGCGCGCGCCTGCTGGCTGCCATCTGGCTGCAGTTCGCAGTAGACGGTTTGGGTATCCTCCGGCCCACCGCGCTCATACAACTCCCTGGCCAGCCGCGAAGCCCGCCCTGGCTGGCGGGTGCTCTCACATGCAAATTCAGCCGCCATCAGGCTACCGTCCAGCATACTGGCCGGGGAAAACTCAAGCTGGCTGATAACGACCTTGCGCGCACTGGCGCCAGGTACGCGCGCGAAACGCGCGGGCTTCTGGCAATCCACTACAAACTCGGTGCTGCCGCGCACCGGGCTGGGCTGCAACACATTTACCCGTACCAGGGTTCCCGCCACGTGTCGCCGGTCCAGGATGACGAGGGACAGGTTATCCACCCCAAAAAGCACGTCGTCGACCCGCTGTAAAAGCTGGAAACCACGGTTACTGCCCCATTGCGCGCTTGCAGCTGCTGGTGCCAGCAATGCCAGCATCAGGAACCAGCGCCATTCGCGGCCACGTCCGCGACCCACGGCGGTTGTTATAGTCCGATGCGCCGCACCGAACCCGAACCACAACCAGCTACGCACACACGCCATGACGCCCCTTTTGCCCTGCATCGAGACTACCACCGGCCCACACCCCAGCGCTGCTGTCATATGGCTGCACGGCCTGGGCGCGGACGGAAACGATTTTGCCGCGATTGTGCCCGAGCTCGATCTGAGTGGCTGCGCACCGATCCGGTTCGTGTTCCCGCATGCGCCAAGCATTCCGGTCACGCTAAATGGCGGCTACGTCATGCCAGCCTGGTACGACATCCTGGGCACCGAAACCCAGCGGCGCGAAGACGAGGCCGGCATCCGGCACTCCGCAAGTGCGATCAACGCACTGATCCAGCGCGAACTGGACCGGGGAATCGCCGCCGACCAGGTTGTGCTGGCGGGTTTTTCGCAGGGTTGTGCGATGGTGTTGCACACCGGGCTGCGTTACCCCACCAGGCTGGCTGGCATCATGGCGTTGTCGGGCTACCTGCCGCTGGCCGACAGCTTGCCCGCAGAGCGCAGCCTGGCCAACCATCAACTGCCGATATTCATGGCCCACGGTGCCGCCGACCCTATGATCGTGTTGCCACGCGCGCTGGCATCGCGCGACGTGCTGGCAGGTTTGGGTTACCCGGTGCAGTGGCACCAGTACCCGATGCAACACAGCCTGCATCCGCACGAGATACAAGACATGGGCCGTTTCCTGCGTTCGGTCGTGGGAGCCGATGGCCAGGCTGCCAGCGCGCGCTGACCTGGCCTGGGCGCTGGCCCTGGCCGCGCTGCTGGGTCTGCCAGTGCTGCTTTCTGGCTGGTCGTCAGTGCAGGCGGCAGCGCAAAGCGCCGCCTGGAGCGCACTGGCCGCGGATGCCCGCGCGTGGCGGGCGCTGGGCCTGAGTCTGTGGACCGGGGTCGCGTCCACGCTGCTGTCGATCACATTGGCCGCCTGGATATTGGCGCGTGTTTTTCCAGGGCCGGGCTGGTCACGCGTTGTCTCAATGCTCGGTCCCATGCTGGCGGTGCCGCATGCAGCGTTTGCCATCGGGCTGGTGTTCCTGGTCGCCCCCAGCGGCTGGTTGCTGCGCATCGCCTCCCCCTGGGCCAGCGGGTTCACCGTACCACCTCCCTGGAGCACTACCCAAGACCCCTGGGGCCTGGGTCTGATAGCTGTGCTGGTGGCCAAGGAGGTGCCGTTCCTATTGTGGGCGGCTGCATCGCACTTGCAGCGCGCCGACGCGGG
>JANOCN010000886.1:0-2224 GCA_031412185.1 Betaproteobacteria bacterium
GGCGTCGGCAAGTTCGGCGGCTCGCTCGCCAAGATTGCGGCGACGGAGCTCGGCGCCATCGCGATCAAGGAAGCGATCGCCCGCGCGAAGATCGATCCCGCGCAGGTCGGCGAGGTCATCATGGGCCAGGTGCTGGCTGCGGGTTCGGGGCAAAACCCGGCGCGCCAGGCGGTCATCAAGAGCGGTCTGAACCAGGCTACCCCTGGCCTCACGATCAACGCCGTCTGCGGCTCCGGGCTCAAGGCGGTGATGCTTGCGGCGCAGGCCGTGGCTTATGGTGACAGCGAAATCGTCATTGCCGGTGGGCAGGAGAACATGAGCGCTTCGCCGCATGTATTGCTGGGATCGCGCGACGGCCAGCGTATGGGCGACTGGAAGATGATCGATTCGATGATTGTCGATGGCCTGTGGGACGTGTACAACCAGTACCACATGGGTATTACCGCAGAAAACGTGGCCAAAAAATACGGCATCAGCCGCGACGCGCAGGACGCGCTGGCTTTGGCCAGCCAGCAGAAGGCGGCGGCAGCGCAGGAGGCAGGCCGGTTCAAGGACGAGATTGTGCCCTTCAGCATTGCGCAGAAGAAGGGCGACCCGATCGTTTTTTCGGCCGATGAATTCATCAACAAAAAAACCAGCGCCGAAGCTCTGGCGGGGTTGCGGCCGGCGTTTGATAAAGCGGGTGGCGTGACGGCAGGTAACGCTTCGGGCCTGAACGACGGGGCTGCAGCGGTGATGGTGATGACGGCAAAGAAAGCGGCGTCGCTGGGCCTCAAACCGCTGGGCCGGATTGCCAGCTTTGCCACCAGCGGCCTCGACCCGGCTTATATGGGCATGGGCCCGGTGCCTGCATCCACCAAGGCGCTGCAGCGTGCAGGCTGGAAGGCGCAAGACCTCGACTTGCTGGAGATCAACGAAGCATTCGCGGCCCAGGCTTGTGCGGTCAACAAAGAAATGGGTTGGGACACCAGCAAGGTGAATGTGAATGGCGGAGCGATCGCGATCGGGCACCCAATTGGCGCGTCCGGCTGCCGCATCCTGGTGACGTTGCTGCACGAAATGCAGAAGCGCGACGCTAAAAAAGGCATTGCATCCCTGTGTATTGGCGGTGGCATGGGAGTTGCCTTAACCATAGAAAGATAGTTTCTTGCAGTCGGTCGGTCTTGTTCAAAACATCAAAGAGGAGTACATCATGGGTCAAAAAGTAGCGTACGTCACGGGTGGCATGGGTGGCATCGGTACCGCCATTTGCCAGCGTTTGCACAAAGAGGGCTTCAAGGTCATCGCTGGTTGTGGCCCGACGCGCGACCACGCCAAATGGATCGCCGAACAGGCAGCGGCCGGCTACACCTTCCATGCGTCGGTGGGCAATGTCGGCGACTGGGATTCCACCGTGGCCGCATTCACCAAGACCCGGGCCGAACACGGGTCGATTGACGTGCTGGTCAACAATGCAGGCATCACCAAAGACCGCATGTTCCTGAAGATGACGCGTGACGACTGGGACGCGGTGATCGAGACCAACCTCAATTCCATGTTCAACGTCACCAAACAGGTGGTGGCCGACATGGTGGAAAAAGGCTGGGGCCGCATCGTCAATATTTCGTCTGTGAACGGCGAAAAAGGCCAGGCCGGCCAGACCAACTATTCGGCCGCCAAGGCAGGCATGCACGGATTCACCATGGCGCTAGCGCAGGAGATGGCGTCCAAAGGTGTCACCGTCAACACGGTCAGCCCCGGGTATATCGGCACCGACATGGTCAAAGCCATCCGCGAGGATGTGCTGGCCAAGATTGTCGCCACGATTCCTGTCAAACGGCTGGGTCAGCCGAGCGAAATCGCCTCCATCATTGCCTGGCTGGCGTCGGAAGAGGGTGGTTACTCCACGGGCGCCGATTTCTCGGTCAACGGTGGCTTGCACATGGGTTGAGTGTTGCCTGGCTGCAGCGGATGCTGCTGCAGCCACCATGTGTGCGAAGCGAAGGCCCGCGAAGACTTGCGGGCCTTTTTTGTATTTCTTCGGCGCTTTGACTTTTTGAGCGACCACGCCAGTAGCGCTTGTGGCCCAACAAAAGCGCTTGACACCTATATCGAAAAAGGTGAAAAACACTGCACCTCCATCAAATCCGGCTATGAATCTTCACAAGGAATTGATGCCGGAGTCACTTTTGATTTGGGGCCAAAAGGCGAATATTTGACGGTTCCATTTGAAACATTTATCAAA
>JANOCN010000887.1:0-9211 GCA_031412185.1 Betaproteobacteria bacterium
CGGTGGCTTTTTCAACCAGCCAGTCCATGCGCTCGTTGGCAGGCATACCGATCGCCAGATGCAACTGCAGGGCCGATTCGCGCTCTACCGGGCAGTACTGTCCCACGACAACTTGCACCGTAGCGCGGCCCATCTCGGTGATCGTCGCCTCGAACTCGCCACCGTCTGCGCTGCCGAACAGCGTGATGGTGTCACCGGGCTGCAGCCGCAATACCTGCACGTGCCGCGCCGCGCCCGCAGGCAAACCCAGCGTCGCGCCGGCATGCATGGGTACCGGGCAATAAAAGCGCGGCGGTGCGGGCATGTTCAGGGCGCAGCGCCTACGCGACTAGGTACTAAACCCGGCCAAAAACATAACCGGTCGCGTCTTGCACCCCCTCCAGCTTGTCCACCAGGCGCAGCAGAGGCCGCAGCTCCCGGTAACGTCCCGCGGTGGCACGGATGTATTCGATGAAACGGGGCGTGTCGGCGAGGTACTGCGGTTTGCCATCGCGCAGTGTCAGGCGCGCAAACGTGCCGACTATGCGCAGATGGCGCTGCAACCCCATCCATTCAACGCCCCGGTAAAAGGCGCCAAAGTCAGGCCCTACCGGTAAGCCCGCAGCACGCGCCCGGTCCCAGTAGCGGACGGTCACGTCCAGCACAAAATCTTCTTCCCAGCTGACAAAGGCATCGCGCATCAGGCTTGCAATGTCGTAGGTGATCGGGCCATACACTGCATCCTGGAAATCCAGCACACCCAGGGTCTGCGGCAGCGGACCGCTGGCCGGGTCTGGCAACATCAGATTTCGGGGCATGAAGTCCTGGTGTACGTACACACTCGGCCAGGCCAGGCTCTCGCGGGCGATGGTCTGAAAGGTCCGGTCCAGAGTCTGGCGCATGTCCGCGTCGACAACCACTCCACGGTACTGGGCCATGTACCACTGCGGGAACAGCTCCATTTCGCTCAGCAGCTGTGGTTCACCGTAGACCGGAAGCACCCCGGGCTTGGAGGCCCGTTGCCACTGCAGCAACAGCTCCACTGCCTGCAGATACAAGCCCAGGTTGGCCTTCGCCTGGCCCTGCACCAGATGCTGCATCATGGTCTCGTTACCCAGGTCGGTCAGCAGCATGAACCCGTTGGCCTGGTCCCATGCCAATACCCGGGGCGCGTTGATCCCGGCGTCGGCCATCACACCCGCGACATGGGCAAACGCCCGGCAATCTTCCGCCACGGGCGGCGCATCCATGATGATGCGGCTGCCTGCCTGAGCGGTGTCGACGCGCAGGTAGCGCCTGAAACTCGCATCGGCCGAAGCCGGCCGCAGCGATGCCGGCAACACGCCGTAGGGCACTTCGAGCCCCGCCAACCAGCGCAAGAAACTTGCGCCGCGCAAAGGGTCGACCCATTCAACCGGCACCGATGTTGCCCCGGTTGCCGACACGCGAAATGGTTCTGGATGTGGGGCAGTGTGGCTCATGGATAATCCATTCTACAAACCCGCTTCTCCCAGTCGCGAGCCGTTTGTACGCCCGGCCACCCCTTAACACTTGCCCGTTCTTTTTCCTCTAATTCGAGACCCGGCTTCAGCAGATGCGCGATCCCCTGCCTGACTTCACACCTGCGCCGCCCCACGTGTTGGGGATGCGCCTGCTCGCAGGCGCGCTGGTGCTGCCGGTACTGGCGCTGTTTCCCGCCGGGCCCGCAGGGGCGCAGGCAGTTTCGCCAGACACCGGGGCAAGCCTTAAATCCAGTCGCATGCTGCGCGAAGTCATTCCCGCCAATGAACGGGATTCCCTGCCAACTTTCGTTTCCGGTGAGCGCATTTCTTCCCGTACCGACCTGGAAACAGTGGTGGAGGGGCAGGGTGAGCTGCGCCGCGGAGACATGGTGATACGCGCAGACCGTCTGGAGTATTACCAGCCGGAAGACCTGGCCCGGGCGCGTGGCGCGGTCAGCATCAACCGCGCAGGCGACGTCTACGAGGGCCCGGCGCTGGAACTCAAGGTGGAGTCGTTCGAGGGCTTTTTTCTGAATCCGCGCTACCGCTTTCTCAAGAACGGGGGCCATGGAGAGGCCGAGCGGGTAGAGTTTATCGATCAGCAACGGGCGCTTATCCGCAACGCCAGCTACACCACCTGCAGGCGCTTGCCCGGCCCGGCCTGGATGCCTGACTGGATACTGCGTGCGGCCAGCATCAGCATCGACAACGAGGAGGATGTGGGGCTGGCGCAAGGCGCCTTGTTGTCATTCAAAGGCATACCGGTGCTGCCGGTCCCTGCGCTCACGTTCCCGCTCAGCAGCAGGCGCAAGTCCGGTTTTCTGCCGCCGGCGTTCGGCGTTGACAACGTCAACGGCGTCGAGATTACCGTGCCGTACTACTGGAACATTGCGCCAAACCGCGACGCTACATTTTTCCCCGCGTTGCTCAGCAAACGCGGGGTCGACCTGGGTGGCGAGTTCCGCTATCTGGAGACCGACTACCAGGGCCAGTTGCGCGCCAACTTCATGCCGGCCGACAAGTTGCGCGATTCGAACCGCTGGGGTTTCAATTATGCGCACAGCGGATCGCTGCCCACCGGTTTGGCGGCGCTTGGTAACCTGGGTGTCTCCCTGTCGCTGAACCGCGTCAGCGATGACAACTATTGGCGCGATTTCACCCGTGTCAACCCCTGGTTGACACAGCGCCTGTTGCCCAATGACCTGTCGCTGTCGTGGTCAAGCGGTTACTTCTCCACCAGCCTGCGACTTCTCAAATGGCAGACCCTGCAGGACGTAGCATCGCCGATCGTGCCGCCGTATGACCGCATGCCGCAGATTGCGGCACGGTATGCCCGCTCCAACGTAGGCGGCTTTGATTTTTCGGTGGACGCAGACACCACGCAGTTCAATTCAGACCGGGTGTTGACCGGGCAGGCCAATGGGCGCAGGCTCTTCTCCGTGGCACAGGTGAGCCGCCCGTGGGTGGCACCGGGCGGGTTCATCACACCCAGGCTGCAACTGCATGCCACCAATTACCAGTTCACCAGCGCGCTGGCCAACGGTGCCACCTCGGCCAGCCGCGTGGTACCGACGCTCAGCGTGGACAGTGGACTCGTATTCGAACGCGATACCAGCTATTTCGGTCGTGCGTTTCGCCAGACACTGGAACCACGGGCGTTCTATGCGCTGACACCGTTTCGCGACCAGAACCTGCTGCCCAACTACGACTCTGGTGCCAACGACTTCAATTTCGCCAGCATCTACTCGGAAAACGCGTTTGTCGGCAACGACCGCATATCCGACAGCAACTTGTTGACGCTCGGCTTGTCAACCCGGTTGCTGGACCCCGATACCGGTGCCGAGGCAGCACGGTTCGGGATCGCCCAACGCATTCGCTTCAAAGACCAGCGGGTGGTGCTGCCCGGCGGCGTACCGGTAGCCAAAGGCTTCAGTGATGTACTGGTGGGGGCTACGGTGAACCTGGACCCACGCTGGTCGTTCGACTCCACCGTACAGTTCGACCCGGATACCAGGCGCTCCGTGCGCTCCACCATCGGCGGCAGGTACAGCCCGGGAAACTACCGCGTGGTGAGCGCAGCCTACCGCTTGCAGCGTGGCTCCAGCGAGCAGCTTGACGTAGGCTGGCAGTGGCCGCTCAACGACTTGTGGGGGGACCGCGGAGAAGAGCTCGGCGCCGGCCAGGGCCAGGGCGAAGGCCGTTGGTACAGCGTGGGGCGGGTGAACTTCAGCCTGCGCGAGGGCAAGTTGGTGGACGCCATCGTCGGGCTGGAATATGACGGTGGCTGCTGGCTCGGGCGGGTGGTGTTCGAGCGCTTGCAGACCAGCACATCGTCGTCAAACCGCCGCATCATGTTCCAGCTGGAGTTCGTCGGGTTCTCCCGGATCGGCGTCAATCCGCTGCAGACCCTGAAGCAGAACATTCCACGCTACCAGTATCTGCGGGAGACAAGCACGTCGCCCAGCCGCTTCAGCAACTACGATTGATACATGACCCAACACCGCACCCTGCGCCCGGTAGTCGCCTTCCTGATAGTCGCCTTGGCTGCTTCTGTTTCAGCGCAGGGCCTGCGCTTGCCGGGAATACCGATCGTGCCGCCGCCCGCCACCACCGGGGCTACCGACACCACGCAACGCCCGGCCGACTATATTGTTGCCATTGTCAACTCCGAGCCGATTACCAACCACCAGGTTCGTGTGGAAACACAACGCATCGCGCGGCAAATGGCCCAGTCCCAGCAGCCACCGCTTGGCGCACGCGAACTGGCGGCGCAAGCGCTGGAGCGTCTGATCGGCGAACGCGCGCAGCTACACCAGGCGCGCGAAATCGGCATCAAGATCGAAGAGTTGGCGATCGACGAGGCGGAGCAATCGGTAGCGCGGCAGAACCAGATTGATCTGGCGGAAATATACCGCCGCCTGGCGCTGGACGGTATCGGGCGCAGCCAGTTTCGCGGACAGTTACGCGACCAGTTGATGCTGGTGCGCGTGCGTGAACGCGAGGTAGCCCAGAAGGTGCGTGTCTCCGAGCTCGACATAGACCAGTACCTGCGTGAGCAGCAGAAAAATCTGGACGAGTCGGCGGTTGAAATGAACATTGCGCAGGTACTGGTTGCGTTGCCCGATGACCCCGGCGCGGCGCAAGTAGCCGCCGCGCAGGCGAAGGCGCAGAAGATACTGGACAGCGCTCGCGCGGGAGCCGATTTCGCTGGCCTGGCGCGCGAGTTTTCGGATGCACCCGACGCGGCCAATGGTGGGCAATTCGGTTTGCGTCGCGCGGACCGTTACCCGCCCCTGTTTGTCGAGGCAACCCGCGCCAGCACTGTGGGTGGTTTGTCGATCGTGCGATCCGGTGCCGGCATTCACGTGCTCAAACTGCTGGAGAAACGTGCCGCAGGACTGCCCCCTTCGGCGGTGGCGCAAACCCGTGCCAGCCATATCCTGTTGCGCCTGTCGGCCCAGCTTACCGAAGCAGCAGCGCGTGACAAACTGGCCGATTTCAGGAAGCGGATACTGGCTGGCCAGGCTGATTTTGCAAGCCTTGCCAAAGAGAATTCACAAGATGGCAGTGCTGCATTGGGGGGCGATCTGGGTTGGACTTCGCCGGGACAACTGGTGCCGGAATTTGAAGACACCATGAACAGCCTGGCCCCGGGGCAGGTCAGTGAGCCACTGGTGTCGCGCTTCGGGGTCCACCTGATCGAGGTCAAGGAGCGCCGCACCACGCAGCTGGGCCAACGCGAACAACGTGACGCGGTGCGCGCCTTGTTGCGCGAGAGGAAGCTGGATGAAGCCTACGCCGCCTGGGCTCAGGACCTGCGCGCGCGCGCTTATGTGGAGATGCGGGAGCCTCCTGGCTGACCCGGAATGTGCAATACGGCCCTGTTTTGCGCTGACAGCGAGATCCGCCTGCACCGGCATCTGTTGGCACGCGTGCATGAGCGCTAACCGGAGTCGGCCTTCCGGACACGTGGCCCGCAAACGATTTGGCCAGCATTTCCTGGCCGATGCAGGCGTGATCGATGCGATTGTTCGCGCCATCGCACCGAGGGCCGGGCAATCGATGGTCGAGATTGGCCCGGGCCTTGCCGCACTCACGCAGCCCCTGGTAGAGCGGCTGGGCCATCTCACCGTGATTGAGCTGGACCGCGACCTTGCCAGCCGCCTGCGCGCGCGCACTGACCTGCACGTTATCGAGTCGGACGTGTTGCGGGTGGACTTTGCGCTACTTGCTCAGCAGCGCGCAGCCGGACCAGACGGCACCGTTTCCGATCTGCCGCACGGGTTGCGGGTAGTGGGCAACCTGCCCTACAACATCTCGACCCCGATCCTGTTCCACCTGCTGGGGTTCGCAGAGCAGGTTGTTGACCAGCACTTCATGCTGCAAAAGGAGGTGGTTGACCGGATGGTCGCGGCTGCGGGCACATCGGCTTATGGGCGCCTGAGCGTCATGTTGCAGTGGCGTTATGCGATGGAGAACGTTCTGCACGTGCCGCCAGAGAGCTTCAACCCGCCACCGCGGGTGGACAGCGCCGTTGTGCGCATGGTGCCGCGGATCGACGTGGCACCGCTCGATGTGCAGCGCCTCGGTGAAATCGTACAGGTGGCATTCGGGCACCGGCGCAAGCTGCTGCGGCTGACACTCGGCCGATGGTTGTCAGACCATGCCTTCTCCGGTGTGTTTGACGTACAGCGCCGGGCCGAAGAGGTATCGGTCGAGGAGTATGTGGCGCTCGCGCGCGCTCTGTAAAAAAGCCCGTCGCGCAGGACGGGCTTGTCGGTCTGCGCTCAGCCGGAGCGCAAGGCCGGTGCGCTACCGACCGGTCAACCGCAAGGTCAGGCCGCTGCCAACCAGTAGCCGGCGTTGAAAGGGCTGCTCATGCGCAGCGCCAGTGGCGACACGTCCAACAACTTGTCGGTCGGCATCTTCTCGCCGGACTCGTTTGTAAGCGCAATGCCGGACAACTGGTCGTCGCCCGGGGCGTTGCTCTTTGCCTCGTTAGCCCGTTCTGCTTGGCTGGTGTGTGCAGAACGGGCTACAGAAAAGAATAGAAACATCGGAACGGAATTTTTCGGTCGCCCCAATAGTCGGCTGCATCCCGGAAGATGTCCAGCAACTGTTCGCGCGCTTCCTTGTCGAACTTGGCATTGGCCGGAATGTGCTCCAGCACAGCGATAAAGCCGGGTTGTGGCCCGGACTTGTGCACCGGATCGGTCATGCTGTCGTAGAGCGCATCAAAGTTCTTGCCTACATGGGCCGGTAGCGTGAACTGCTGGCCGATCATGTCCAGTACGTCCTGCTTGGACTGCGCATTGGCTAGATTGGCATACAAGAAATGCTGGCCCAGGTGCTGGGCAGCGTCCTGCAGATCCTGCACCCGGAAGGCACGGATCGACTGGACGATGTTGGATCTCACACCGCGCAACGGTGTTTCGATATCTTGACGAAGTGGCATATCCATCCCCGCTTCACTTTCTATAAGTACACAAAAACATTACTGCCCATGGTGCAATGCGCACGAGGCGCTGGACCACAGACAAAAACACAATCCACTACGGTACGATCTTGCGAAAACTCGCATAGTGATCGGCCGTGTAATAACAGGCATCCGGCGTCCGGGGTTTGCCTCCACACACGATGCGCCGGGTTCCCCGATGGCGCACTCCAGGGGTTTGCACCGTGTACTCGCGGTAGTAGCCCCGGTTGCTCATCGGAAGCAAGCGCTCACGGTTACCAAACACCACCCCGTCCTTCTCGTATGGAAAGGGGCCGCCCAAAACAATCAGCTGGTAGGTCTGAGAGCCCTGGGGAGGCAAATCTCTGATCGAAATCGTCGTCGCACCATCGTTGGAGATCGGCGTTTTGGCATGCACCAAATTGGTTACGGAAGCAACAGCAAACAAAAAGCCAGTGAGTACCAACTTGAAGCTTGTCGCACCTGCCATGAGACTTCTCTCCAGAACTTCGGGTTTACCCGCAAATTTCAAGAACGGGAGTGTCGCCTATCCGGGGCAAAAAAGCAAGCGCTTGCACAAATTTTGGGCAAAAAGCCAGCCCACCACACTCCAAAAAGTCAGTACTTGCTTTTGCGATATGCGTTAGCGCGTAACGTTTGCATCAGCGACTGTCAGTGCAGTCATGTTGACGATGCGGCGCACAGTGGCGCTCGCCGTCAGAATATGCACCGGTCTGGCCGCCCCAAGCAGGACCGGTCCAATCGCAATATTGCCACCTGCTGCCGTCTTGAGCAGGTTGTAAGCAATGTTTGCTGCGTCGATATTGGGCATGACGAGCAGGTTCGCGTCGCCCGCAAGCGTGCTGTTGGGCATCATGGCTGCACGGGCTTTGCCGTCCAAAGCAACATCGCCGTGCATCTCGCCGTCAACTTCCAGCCACGGCGCTTCTATTTTCAGCAACTCCAGTGTCCGGCGCATCTTCAGGGCGCTTGGGAGATTGCTGCTACCGAAATTCGAATGTGACAAAAGTGCCGCTTTCGGCCGTATTCCGAAGCGCATCATTTCCTCTGCGGCCATGACGGTGATCTCGGTCAACTCCTCAGCGCTAGGATCGTAGTTGACATGGGTGTCCACCAAAAATACCTGCCGGTCCGGCAACAGCAGACCGTTCATACACGCATAAATCGGAACGTCTTGCGGTGTGCTCGGGCTGCCGCCCTGGCGCTTACCAATAACCTGGTCGATATACGGCAGATGCAGGGCAGTCGTACCCCAGGTGCCACAAATCATTCCGTCGACATCGCCCTTGTGCAGCAACATGGCACCGATCAGCGTCAACCGGCGGCGCATTTCTATTTTCGCCATCTGCACGGTGGTTCCCATGCGCTCTGTCATGCGGTGGTAGGTTTGCCAGAAGTCTCGGTAGCGGCGATCATGCTCTACGTTGACCACGTCGTAGTCGAGTTCCTCGCGCAGGCGCAAACCGAACTTTGCAATGCGCTGCGCCATCACCTGTGGCCGCCCGATCAGTGTCGGCCGCGCCAGGCCTTCATCCACCACGATCTGGCAAGCACGCAACACGCGCTCTTCTTCACCTTCACAAAATGCCACCCGTTTGCGCAGGGCATTTTTTGCGGCGGCAAAAATGGGCCGCATGGTGGTGCCCGACGCATACACAAAACTCTGCAGGCGGTCGCGGTAAGCCGCCATGTCCTGGATTGGGCGCACGGCCACACCACTGTCCGCCGCTGCCTGCGCCACAGCGGGCGCGATTTTGATCATCAGGCGGGGATCAAACGGCTTGGGTATCAGATACTCCGGGCCAAATGCGAGCTGCTGTCCGGCGTAGGCGGCGGCAACCACTTCGCTCTGCTCGGCTTGCGCCAGGTCGGCGATGGCATGCACGGCTGCAATCTCCATGGCCAGGGTGATGGTGGACGCACCAGCGTCCAGTGCGCCACGAAAGATATACGGAAAACACAGGACGTTGTTGACCTGGTTCGGGTAGTCGGTGCGGCCGGTCGCAATGATGGCATCGCTGCGCACGGCCTTGACATCTTCGGGTGCGATCTCGGGCGTCGGGTTGGCCAGCGCAAAAATCAGTGGCCTGGGTGCCATCTTGCGAACCATCTCGGGCTTGAGCACGCCGCCGGCCGACAGGCCCAGAAATATGTCGGCACCGGTGATGACTTCGCTCAGCGTTCGGGCGGTGGTCTTCTGGGCGAAAACAATTTTGTCTTCGTCCATCAGCTCGGTACGGCCTTCGTACACCAC
>JANOCN010000888.1:0-4358 GCA_031412185.1 Betaproteobacteria bacterium
CAGCTGGCCAGCCTTGACCTCGGAGTTGAAGTCCACCAGCAAGTCACGGATCTGGCCCGACACCTGCGTGCCCACCGACACCTGGGTTACCGGATTGACGGCACCGCTGGCCGATACCGTTGCCTGCAGACTGCCGCGTTCAATCTTGGCCGTGCGGTACTGGACCGCGTCGGCTTGCACCCGCTGCCCCCACCACCACCAGCCACCCGCCAGCAAAGCGGCGACCACGAGTGGCGCTATCAGGGAAGTTTTCTTCATACCCCCATTCTAGGAACCCGCACACGGCTTTGGTTGTGACCGGGTACAGGCCATGTAAAGCTGCTGCAAAGCCCTCTGCTTTGCCGTCGCGGCACCACGACCGGCCACGCCTGGCGCCACGTTGGCAACCGCTCACCCCGGGAAACCCGCGTTTCGTCCCAAAGCGCTGGCAACCCGATGCAGTGGTCGGCACAGTTCATTCCAACGCGCACCGCAACCCACCCCATGAACCTCAGCCCACTCATCGCCGTGCACATGACTGCCGCCCTCGGTGCCATCGCAACCGGCCCGGTCGCGTTGTGGGCGCGCAAGGGTGCCACCCAGCGCCCCAAGCTGCACCGCGCCTTTGGTTACGCCTGGGTCACCCTGATGCTGGTTGCCGCCACGTCGGCAGTCTTCATTCGCAGCAGCTCGGAGCGCAATCTCGCCGGCTTCAGCGTGATCCACCTGCTGATTGTGCTGACTTACGCAATGCTTTTTCTGGCGTTCTGGAGCCTGGTCAAAGGCCGAATCAGCGCGCACCGCAAATTCATGCAAGGCCTGTATGTCGGGGCCTGTGTGGTGGCAGGTGTTTTCACCCTGGCACCGGGGCGCTACCTGGGCCAACTGGTCTGGGGCCAATGGCTCGGTTTGCTTTGAAATCTGTTGTGCTGAAACTTCTGGTTCGTAAATCCCACTTTTGAGACAGGAAGACGCCATGCTGGTCCAAATTGTTCTGCACACGCCACTCTGGGTCTGGGGCATATTGCTGGTGCTGCTCTGGCTTGGGCTGTCGCAAACGGTGTCGCGGCAGGTCCGGTTGCGAAGGGTTGTGCTGCTACCACTGGCCATGACCGGGATATCGCTACACGGCACATTCACGCGTTTTGACGCGACCCACTGGAGTTGGGTCCTTTGGGCCGGGGCGGCCCTGTCCACCATTGCCTGGTTTGCGTCTAGTCAACCGCCTGCGGGTGTCGCGTACCAGCGCACGACCCGCGTCTTCAGCCTGCCGGGTAGCTGGGTACCACTGTGTCTGATGATGGCGATCTTCGCCATCCGGTACATAGTAGGTGTAGTGCTGGCCCTGCGCCCTGAGCTGGCACGCGATCTGGCCGTCACCGCGATGGTGGCCAGCCTGTACGGCGCCCTTAGCGGTGTTTTTATCGGGCGTATGCTGATGCTGCTGCGTCTCGTGCGTACCGGTGAACCGGCACCAGCCGCGCAATCCACCATGGCCTGGGGCTGAGCTCCGGGCCTTACGCAAGCAGTACCCGATGTGTGTTCATCTCCCGCCCTCCCTTTGTACTTGCGCTTGAACCCACCTGAAAGGAATTCACATGTCCCAAGATTCACTCTGCGCTGCCGACATCGACCGGCTTGCCCACAAACGGGCCGCCACGCGCCTGGGCTGGTACATACACGCCACGGTGTACCTGCTGATCAACCTGGCGCTGGTAGCTGTGGCGGCAGTTTCCGGACGCGATCTGGTGACCGCACCGTTTTTTGCCTGGGCATTGGCCCTCGCCATCCATGGTGTTGTGGTCTGGTTCGCAGTACCAGGTGCCAGCCTGTACGAGCGGCTGCTGCAGCGGGAACTCTCCCGCCTGCAGCCCCAGCGCGATCCGTGGTGAGCATCAGCCTTGCGATGCGCGAGCGCGGCTCCGAACGCCTTGCACCGAGCGCTTTCCCGTCACAACGCGGGCTCGCCTGGTTCACGAATAGGTTCCAACCCCTTGACACTAAAATGGAAAACACATGACCAGCCCGATGTCCCCGGATGAAATTGACCGTATGGCTCGTAAGCGCGCGGGTGCCAAGCTCGGCTGGTATGCCCACGCATCTGTTTACCTGCTCGTCAATGCCGTTTTGTTCGTGGTCCATTCGCAGGGCATAGGCCACCGCCCGTGGCCTATCGCCCCGGTGCTCGGCTGGGGGCTCGGTGTGCTGCTGCATGGCGTTGCCGTGTTTGTGCTGGGTGCCGGTAGCAGCCTGCGCGAAGGCATGGTGCAAAAGGAGCGCGAGCGCCTGCAGCGCCAGCAAGACGGTCATTGACCGGGTTTGTCATGAAGATCGACTGGCTGGCGAAGCTGCACTATTTTCTGCAGACGGTGGCGTTTTGCCTGGCGATCTCGGCGATCCAGTTTGCGTTTCAGCCGCAACGGCCATACGAGCTTCCGCTGGTCTACTCACTGTGTATCGGCAGCAGCACCTGGGCGCTGATCGATTTTGGTCGGCACTTGTTTGCCTCGTCCGCCGAGACCGGTTGGCCACAGGGTGCGGCGCGGCTTTTGTTGCCGCTCATCGGCATCATCGGGGGCTACTTCTTCGGTACCGTGGCCGCAGACTGGTGGTTTGGCTGGTCGTCGTGGAGCGGGCCAGACAGCTCGCAAGTGTTTGTTTCGATACTCATCACTGCGCTGGCTGGCGTGTCGGGCACCTACTACTTCTACACCCGTACCAAGGGCAGTTACCTCGAGACCAAGGTCTCTGAGGCGCGCCGCCACGTGTCCGAAGCGCGGCTCAAGCTGCTGGAGACCCAGCTCGAGCCACATATGTTGTTCAATACGCTGGCCAACCTGCGCGTACTGATTGCCACCGATGCGACGCGCGCACAGACCATGCTGGATCACATGATCGCCTACCTGCGTGCCACGCTGCAGGCATCCCGCGCCAGCAGCCATACGCTGCAGGCCGAGTTTGACCGCTTGCGTGACTACCTGGAGTTGATGGCAGTGCGCATGGGGCCACGCCTGCAGTACACACTCGACCTGCCAGCCGAATTGCTGACACAGCCGGTGCCCACACTGCTGCTGCAGCCGCTGGTCGAAAACGCCATTCAGCATGGTCTGGAGCCGAAGGTCGAGGGCGGCAGCATCAGCGTGCGGGCACGCAGACGTGGCGCGTCGGTGCTGCTGGAGGTGGTGGATACCGGCATCGGGCTGTTGGGAGCGGCCCCCTCGGACAGCGGTTTTGGTCTGGCTCAGGTACGTGAGCGGCTGAGCGCCACCTACGAGCGACTCGCGGAGATCGAACTTTTACCGGGAGCGCCTGGCACCGTGGTACGGATCACCATTCCCGCGGCGAGGTAAGTGTGTATGCACACGGCACTTGCTCCAACCGCCCTGATCGCCGAAGACGAACCCTTGCTGGCAGCCGCTTTGCGCGCCGAGCTTGCACGCGCCTGGCCCGCTTTGAACGTGTTGGCCGTAGTGGGTGACGGCGTGTCTGCAGTTAAAGCGGCGCTGGAGCACAAGCCCGACGTACTCTTTTTTGATATTCGTATGCCCGGCATGGGTGGGCTCGAAGCTGCGGCAGAGCTGGCCGACGTCTGGGTGACGACGGCAGATGGGGGGTCGCCGTTTCCGGCGCTGGTGTTTGTCACCGCCTACGACCAATATGCGGTGCAGGCGTTCGAGGCGCAGGCGATGGACTACCTGCTCAAGCCGGTACAGGCAGCACGGCTGGAAAAGACGGTGTCCAAGTTGCAATTGCTGCTGTCTGGCGGCGCCGCGTCGGTGCCAGCGCCAGGTGGTCGGGTTGGAGACGCACAACTCGACCAGACGCTGGCGCAACTGCGCCGGTTGCTGTCCATTGGCGGGGCCAGCCCCCCGGCTCGAGGGCTATCCGTGATCCAGGCCAGCGTCGGCACCAGCATACGGATGGTGCCGCTGATCGAAGTGGTGTACCTGGAGGCCGCCGACAAATACGTGCGGGTGTTGACGGCCGAGCGTGAATACCTGATCCGCACGCC
Source organism: Betaproteobacteria bacterium (assembly GCA_031412185.1). Classification (GTDB taxonomy): domain Bacteria; phylum Pseudomonadota; class Gammaproteobacteria; order Burkholderiales; family Burkholderiaceae_C; genus CAISIP01. The sequence goes on from JANOCN010000888.1 coordinate 3,992, forward strand.
CTTGAAGGACCTGCTGCCGCAACTCAACAGCCAACAGTTTTGGCAGGTTCACCGCGCAACCGTGGTACGCGCGCCCGCCATTGAGGCCGTGATACGCGACGAAGCCGGTAAACTGTGGCTGCAACTGCGCGGAAGGCCCGAAAAGCTGGCGGTCAGCCGACTGTATGCCCACCTTTTCAAGGCCATGTAGGGCACCCAAGCTGGCCTCTCGTTGATGCCATCTACTATAAGCAGCACCCGCCACCAGCAGGCCCAGGATGTGCTGGAATTCTGGTTTCAGGATGCGCTGGAGCTTGGCTGGCCAAGCCAGGACTTGAACAGCCTCTGGTTTGGCGGAGGCGCGGCGCTGGACCGCGACATCGAAAGC